>CALJYH010000066.1 GCA_937984095.1 uncultured Gammaproteobacteria bacterium
GCCATGGTAATACCGACCGTGGCAAGCATGCCCACGGCAGCGATACCGACTCCGTAAAGCCCTGCGAACTCGCTTGCAACCCAGATAATGCCGCATATCGTCAGGATCGGTACCGCAACCGATTGCATGCCGATCGCCAGACCGCTGATCATGACGGTGGCCGCCCCGGTTTCCCCGGACTTGGCGATGTGCTCGACCGGCTTGCCGGCGGTGTAATACTCGGTGACCAGGCCGATGATAATACCGCCGACCGCTCCAGCCAGTACCGCCACCCAGATTCCGCTGCTCAGACCCAGCATCAAAATCAGGAAATAGGCGAGCGCGATGAACAGTACCGATGAGCCCATGGTGCCCATACGCAGGGCTTTCTCAGGTGATTTGCTCGAGTTGACCTTGACGATCATAATGCCACCGATCGAGCACACAAGACCCAGCGATGCCAGCGCCAGCGGTAGGTTCATCATCGCTCCACGGCCGCCCATTACTTCCGTTGCAGCGACCGCCATGGTCGACGCGATAGCGATAGAGGCGATCATCGAGTTGCAGTAGGACTCGAAAATGTCGGAACCCATGCCGGCTACGTCGCCCACGTTGTCGCCCACGTTATCGGCGATGACACCGGGGTTGCGTGGGTCGTCTTCCGGTATGCCGGCTTCAATCTTGCCGACCAGGTCGGCACCGACGTCGGCGCTCTTGGTGAAAATGCCACCACCGACGCGCGAGAATAGCGCAACCACCGAAGCGCCCATCGCAAAACCGTGGATTGCGTGCAGCGAGTCGATATCACCGGAGAATAGAAAAAACACGATTCCCAGTCCGAGCAGACCCAGCGATGCGACCGCAAGACCCATGATCGAGCCACCGAAAAAGGCGACGGTTAAAGCAGCGGCGGCACCCTCGTTATGGGCTGCGGTCGTGGTTCTAACATTGGCTCGGGTAGCCGTGTTCATGCCGATATAACCGGCGGACCCGGATGCCAGGGCACCCATCAGAAAACAAAACGCGGTTCCAAAGCCGAGAAAGATATACAGCAACACCATTAGTACTGCGGCAAACATGGTCAGCATCTTGTATTCACGCTTCATGAAGACCATCGCACCAAGGTGAATCTGATTGCCGATTTCGACGACTTTACCTTCGCCTTCGGGATGTTTCTTGACCTGCGCGTAGACAAATGCTGCTGCGCCTAATCCGAAAGCGCCGAAAATCGGCGGCACTAGGTTACTTAACTCCATACTCTTTCCCCAAATATTGTGATGGTTTTTTAGGAATTTTTGCCCGATATTTAATAGGGCTATAAAAAAACGCGTGAATGATATCGGTTTTTAACCTTATATTGAAATTACTTTACACATTTCCGACTCTTTTTTTGCTATTTTTCTGCTATTGTCGTCACATTCGCCAATGATCTCCACTCCCAAAGGTTAAATCCGTTTCAATGCCGAAGCGAGAGCAGTTACAAGACGATTACCTCGAAAGCCGTTTGATTCGGCGCCGTCTGGTGTTATCAGCAATTTTTATCGTGATTTTGTTAAGCCTCGTGCTTGGCAGGTTATACGTGTTGCAGATCGTCGAACATGAGCATTTTTCGACGCTTTCAGATAGTAATCGCGTTCGCATCAAGGCATTGCCCCCAACGCGTGGGCTGATATTCGATCGCCACGGCGTCGTCATGGCCGACAACTTGCCGGCCTATCGGCTGGAAATCGTGCGTGAACAGGTCGAAGACCTGGACAATACGCTGTTGCAGCTGCGGCAGTATGTTGAATACAGCGACCAGGAGCTGAAGCGATTCAAGCAGTCTTTAAAACGCCGGCGACCATTCGAAAGTATCCCGTTGCGCCTGAATCTAAATGATGAAGAGGTTGCCAGGCTGGCGGTTAACCTGCACCGATTCGAGGGCGTCGAAATTAACGCTCGCCTGACCCGCAATTACCCGCAAGGTGCGCACGCGGTACATGCGCTCGGTTACGTTGGTCGGATCGACGAAAGAGATCTTGGTGAAGTCGACGGGGTTGAATATGCCGGTTCAACCCATATCGGCAAGCTTGGCCTGGAAAAATTCTATGAACATGAACTGCATGGTACGGTCGGTGTGCAGCATGTCGAGGTCAACGCCAATGGTCGCACCCTGCGCGTGCTAGATGAATCTCCCCCGATGCAGGGTAACAACCTTCATCTAACCATCGATTCCAGTTTGCAGAAGGTTGCCGAGGAGGCTTTTGGCAATAATTCCGGAGCAGTGGTAGCTATCGATCCCAACAACGGCGAGATCCTGGCATTGGTATCGATGCCGATTTTTAATCCCAATTTATTCGTCAATGGAATCAGCTTTAACAAATACAATGAATTGCGTGATTCTCACCAGCGGCCCTTGTTTAACCGCGCTCTTTCGGGACAATATCCGCCGGGATCGACATCCAAGCCGTTCTATGGTCTGGCAGGGCTTGAATTGGCGACGGCCACAAAAGACCAGGAAACCTATTGTATCGGTTTCTACAAACTTCCGAACGAAGAGCGCAAATATCGTGACTGGAAGAAGCAAGGGCATGGACATATGAACCTGACCGATGCGATAACCCAGTCTTGCGATGTATATTTTTATGATCTTGCCTATCGGCTTGGCATTGATCGTATGTCTTCCTTCCTAGGACAGTTTGGCTTCGGAGTTAAGACAGGCGTGGACAGCACCGGGGAGCGCAATGGCTTGTTACCGTCGAGGGAATGGAAGCGACGTCATGAAGGTATGCCCTGGTTTCCCGGCGAAACCTTGATTACCGGCATCGGCCAGGGAGCATTGCTGGTAACTCCGCTTCAACTCGCAAACTCCACCGCCGCTTTTGCGGTCAGGGGAACCCGTTATCAACCACACCTGGTTAAATCGGTCGAAAAAGTCCCTGAATACAACCGTATCGAGATAGCGAGCCGCGTAGCGGGGCGTTACGAGATACAAAAGCAGCAGAATTGGGAGCATGTTCATAAAGCGATGGTAAATGTCGTGCATGGACTGCGAGGCACTGCGCACGGCATCAGCCAGGGCCTTGAGTACAAGGTGGCCGGAAAAACTGGTACCGCGCAGGTGTTTGAGGTGGCCCAGGATGAAGAATACGATGAAGAAACTGTACTTGAGAAACTACGGGATCATGCGTTGTTCGTCAGTTATGCACCCGCAGATGATCCGCAGATTGCGATTGCAGTCATCGTCGAAAATGGGGGTCACGGCTCCTCGGTGGCGGCACCCATAGCACGTCGGATCATGGATGCCTACCTACTGGAGAGGTCATGAATCAGACACTGGATTCTGACTCGACTTCAATTACAAGGCGTGTAATGGACGCGCTGCGGCTGGATCCGGTGCTACTGTCGCTGCTCATCATACTAGCCCTGTTCGGTAGCATGGTGTTGTATAGCGCGAGTGGTTCAGACCAGGCGGTGGTAATTCGCCAAATGACCCGAATCGTTGTTGCACTGTTGCTGCTGGTTGCAGCTGCGAATATACCGCTGCGAATGATTCGCAAGATTTCGATATGGTTATACCTCGCCGGGCTAGCGATGCTAATTGCAGTCATGTTTTATGGCGAAGTTGGCAAGGGCGCACAGCGTTGGCTGAATCTAGGATTTATCCGATTTCAGCCTTCGGAAATTCTGAAGCTCGCGGTACCGATGATCGTCGCAACCTATCTATCCAATCGGGTATTGCCCGTGGGTTTGAAGGAACTCGTGGTTTCGTCGGTATTGGTAGCGATTCCGGTGATTCTGATCGCAAGACAGCCCGATCTCGGTACCGCTATCCTGGTTGGCAGTGCCGGGTTTTTTGTATTATTTCTTGCGGGTGTACGTTGGCGTGTAATGATTAGTCTGGGCGTGTTGTTGTCGTTGATGGCACCCTTATTGTGGAAGTTTGCATTGCACGACTATCAACGTAATCGTATCGCAACTCTGCTGGATCCGGAGAGTGATCCGCTTGGATCGGGCTACCATATAATACAATCCAAGATCGCGATCGGCTCGGGTGGTGTTTATGGTAAGGGGTGGTTGAACGGTACCCAATCTCAACTGGATTTTATTCCAGAACGCTCTACCGACTTTATTTTTTCGGTATTTGGTGAAGAATTCGGATTCTTTGGCAGTATTGTCTTGATATTGATCTATGTGGCAATTATCTTTCGTGGGCTTTATATTGCCGCACATTCCACGGAAAATTTTGGGCGTTTACTGGCTGGCGCATTTAGCCTAACATTTTTTGTCTACCTGTTTGTTAATACCGGGATGGTAGCTGGCATGCTACCGGTGGTTGGTGTGCCGTTACCCTTGATAAGCTATGGTGGTACTTCGATGGTGACCTTGATGATGGGCTTTGGTTTAATTATGTCGATTCGATCGGCAAAGCGATTTTTGGTGTGATGAGAAAATTACTATTTATTCTGGGTTTTTTTGTAGCCCCGCTGGTATCCGCGCTGGAAATACCTAATGGTGACTATCAGGGCCGTGACGATGTGGTTGCCTTTGTGCAGCGCATGGCCTCAGATACCAGTTATAGCGAACAGGAACTCGTGGATTTGTTTGCCCAGGTTATAAAACAGGAGCACCTGTTTGAAAAGCTGGATCGTCCTGCTGAAAAAGAACTCGAGTGGCATCAGTACCGGGGTATTTTCATCAAGGACAAACGCATAGATCTTGGGGTTAAATTCTGGCGAAAGCATCACCAGCTTTTAACCGATGTCAGTGAAAAGACGGGTGTACCCCCGGAAATCATTGTTGCAATCATTGGGGTTGAATCTTTTTATGGAACTTACAAGGGTAAAGATCCCGTGTTTGACAGCCTGGTGACCCTGGCCTTTGACTATCCCCGACGGGCCAAGTTTTTTATGCGTGAACTCGAAGAGTTCCTTTTGCTGTCCAAGGAGCAGGGTTTTGACGCGCGCTCTTTGCGTGGATCCTATGCCGGTGCGATGGGTATGCCGCAATTCATTGCTTCGAGTTATCGTAACTATGCGATCGATTTTGACCAGGATGGACAGACCAATTTGTTCGATAGCATTCCCGATATCGCCGGCAGTGTCGCAAACTATTTCGTAAGGCACGGATGGCAGCGCGATGGACGTGTCGCGCGACCGCTGGTTGCCAGTGAAAACAATTCGGTTGATAGTCTCGAACCCGGTGTTAAAACTGACTACAAGTGGGCGCAGTTGAAACAGAATGGCCTGACTTCACAGTTTGATATTAGCGAGGAGACGCCGGTAGCCCTGGTCAAGCTGCAACAAAAAGAGCATCCAGAATACTGGGCCGGATTTCAGAATTTCTATGTTATTACGCGTTATAATCATAGTGAACTTTACGCGATGGCTGTGTACCAGCTCGCCAAGCTTATCAGTCGCGAGTTTAAGAAAACGATATGAGACGACGACATCTCGGTTTCCCGTTACTGCTGGTCTTTACGCTGAGTGCCTGTACCTTCGGTGTACCGATCGGCAATGAGGCGCAACAGCAAGGTTCGGTAACCCCCAAAACGACCCGATCGGAACGGGGAAATCCATCATCCTACGTGGTGTTCGGCAAGCGCTACCATGTACTCGACAGTGCCGCGGGATTCAGGCAACGCGGTATCGCCTCCTGGTATGGAACCAAGTTTCATGGTCGCTCGACCTCCAGTGGCGAGGTCTACAATATGCATGCCATGACGGCGGCGCATAAGACCTTACCAATTCCGGTATATGTACATGTTAAAAATCTGGATAACGGTCGCTCTATAGTGGTTCGGGTTAATGACAGGGGACCATTTATTACGGGTCGTATTATCGATCTGTCCTATGCAGCGGCGAAAAAACTGGGTGTTGACGGTCCCGGTACCGCCAATGTCGAAATCAGCACCCTGAGAGAAGGCGAAAGCAAACCGATCAGCGTGGTGCGTAGTATTCCTTTGACCGATGAAGCGGACTTTAATATACCGTTGTTTATTCAAATGGGATCTTTCTCTAATCCTGTGAATGCCAATAATCTGGTTAAGAATCTGATCGATGCGAACGAGTCCACGGCCAGAGTATCCCATCTGCAAACTGATCAAGGGCTCTATTACCGAGTACGGGTTGGGCCCCTGTTTGATATCGACGAGGCAAATGCGATCGTCAGGCGCCTCAAGACCAAGGGTTTTCAGACGGCACGCATCGTGGTAGCGGACGCCACCGAATAAACCTTGTGAGCAAAGTCGGCGATCGCTACAATCGCGTCTCGTTACGGGTTCCCTTTGCAAAATCTGTCTAATATGAAAATCATCTCGCTATTTTTTACTCTCCTCGCGCTGCTGTGGTCTACATCTGGATGGGCTGCGGCCAAGCCAATTCCGGACCCGCCAGCCCTAAATTCGACGAGCTATATACTGGTCGACTTTGATTCGGGCAGGGTACTGGCAGAGAAAAATCCGGATGATCATATTGAACCAGCCAGTATTACCAAGTTAATGACTGCTTACCTGGTTGACAAGGCGATCGCCGATGGCGACATTACCCTGGACGACATGGTGACAATCAGCGAGAAAGCCTGGCGCATGAAAGGGTCGAAGATGTTTGTCGAAGTAGGCAAACAGGTGTCAGTTCAGGAGTTGCTAAAAGGATTAATCATACAGTCCGGTAATGATGCGAGCGTGGCACTAGCCGAGCATGTTGCCGGCTCGGAATCAGCCTTCGCGGGCTATATGAATCACCAGGCGCAGTTACTGGGAATGTCTAATACCAATTTCGTTAACGCGACCGGCTGGCCAGACAAAGACCACTACAGTAGCGCACGCGATATCGCGACTCTATCCCAGGCTGTAATCCGGGAGTTTCCTGAATCTTATCGTTATTACAAAGAACGCGAATATACCTTTAATAAGATTCGGCAATTTAATCGCAATCGCCTGTTGTGGCGCGATGAGTCGGTTGACGGGGTGAAAACCGGTCATACCGAAGCAGCTGGATTTTGTCTGGTGGCATCAGCACAGCGCGACGAAATGCGGCTGATCTCGGTAGTGCTTGGAGCAGAATCTGACAAGACGAGAACACAAAGTAGCCAATCACTTTTGAATTATGGATTTCGTTTCTTTGAAACCCACCAGTTGTATCGTGCAGAAGAAATATTAAAGACAGCAAGAGTTTGGTATGGCGATCAGGAGCAAGTCAACATGGGTGTCGGTAAGGATATCCATATCACGATTCCACGGGGACGTTACCGGGATTTAGATGCTACGATGGAAATCGACCGTGAAATTTCGGCACCAATTGCGCGTGGACAGCAACTTGGACAGGTCAGTATAAAGCTCGATGATGAATTGATTCTATCCGAGGATATTGTAGCAATGCAGGCTGTCTCGGCAGGCAGCTTCTTTGCCAGGGCGATGGATAGAATCAAGTTAATGTTCCGCTAATGAGCAAGGACCAGGGATCCGGTGAATCAGCGCTCGCACTGATCGACTATCCTAGCCGATTTCCACTCAAGGTATTTGGTAAACAAACTGATGATTTCGAAGCCATCGTCATGGCGTTGGTCAGGTCGAGATGCCCGCAGGCGGAGCATATAGAGGTTCGCCGACGAATCAGCAAAGGCGGCAAGTACCAGGCCTTAACGCTCACGTTTACTGTATATAGCCAACAACAACTCGAAGAGATATATCAGGACTTATATGACTGCGATGCGGTCGTAATGTCGCTATAGGATTACAGTGCATCTGATGCGGTTGTGGCCGATGGCTGGATATTTCTTAAAAATAATGATTGGCTCTCGTGTACACTCCGATCATTGGATTTTTGCCTCCATACTGTGGCGTACGTGACGACCTTTCCGAATCATATCGCAGTCGAATACCTGGGTATGTCTGATTACCAGAAAACCTGGGACGCGATGAAGGATTTCACCAATCGACGTAATTCGGAAACCCGAGATGAACTCTGGATCACCGAGCATGCCCCGGTATTTACCCAGGGTCTGAATGGGCGTGCCGAGCATTTGTTAGAGCCCGGTGATATTCCGGTCGTGCAGATTGATCGAGGTGGCCAGGTTACCTACCATGGCCCCGGACAACTGGTGCTTTACTGCCTGCTTGATATCGCGCGCCTCGGCCTGGGGGTTAAGGGGCTGGTGACACGGATTGAAAAATCTGTAATTGATTTACTCGAGGGATACCAGGTGGAAGCGCATAGCCAAAAAGGTGCACCTGGCGTGTATGTCGGCCAGGCCAAGATTGCCGCGCTTGGTTTGCGCATCCGAAAAGGTTGTTGTTATCATGGCCTGAGTTTGAATATTGATATGGACCTGGAACCATTTACGCGTATTAACCCCTGCGGTTACGCGGATCTTGCTGTGACCCAGTTGCGTGACCTGGGTATCGCCGACGGAATGGAACAAGTAGGCCATAATCTGGCCGAAATACTCATTGGAAATTTAAGTGAAAAAGAATCAGGTTATTCAAGGAGTTAAGCTCAAGGGTGCCGATAAGGTAGCCCGCATCCCGATCAAGGTTGTGCCGTCCAGGACGATACAACGTAAACCACCATGGATTCGTGCCAAGGCCCCCACCGGGGACCGGGTAAAAAAACTTAAGGCGCGCCTGCGCGAAAATAGCCTGTTTACGGTTTGTGAAGAGGCGTCCTGCCCCAACCTCGGAGAATGTTTTTCCAAGGGCACTGCGACTTTTATGATCATGGGTGATATTTGTACCCGTCGCTGCCCTTTTTGCGATGTGGGTCATGGTCGGCCCAATCCACTGGACACGGATGAACCGGCGAACCTGGCCAGGACGATTTACGACATGGAGCTGCGCTATGTTGTCATCACGTCGGTCGATCGAGATGATTTGCGCGACGGAGGTGCGGGGCATTTTGTCGACTGTATTCACGAAACACGCAAGTTGAATCCCGAAATCAAAATTGAAATCTTGACCCCGGACTTTCGCGGTCGCATGGATGTCGCGCTTCAAATCATGACCCAGGCGCCACCAGACGTTTTCAATCACAACCTCGAGTCGGTACCCTCGTTGTACCGAAAAATACGCCCGGGATCAGATTATGAATGGTCGCTGGACTTGCTGGAAAAGTTCAAGCAAATGCATCCACAGGTGCCGACCAAGTCTGGCTTAATGCTGGGACTCGGCGAAGAAATTGACGAGGTTAAGCAGGTCTTGCGTGATTTACGCGAGCACCAGGTTAATATGCTGACCCTGGGTCAGTACCTGCAACCCAGCCTGGATCACCTCGCCGTCGAACGCTTTGTCACGCCGGATGAATTCGATGCGCTTGGTGCTTACGCCGAATCAATCGGCTTCGACCAGGTT
>CALJYH010000067.1 GCA_937984095.1 uncultured Gammaproteobacteria bacterium
GTTATAGGTCAGGTACCAGTCGAAATAAGGGAACAGGTTAACCGCCTGGTGAGGGGTTAACTGTGCTTCGGCAATCTGCTTGGCAGCCTGGTCGAGTATGACCACTAACAGGCTAATCCATAACCATCGAAGTTGTGGCGATGCCGTATTCATAACGAGTTACGGGCTATCTCAGGCGTAGCGACGTTGTTCACCATCACCGTCGATGTTGACGATACAGCGTGCACAGAGTTCCGGATGATCGCTATCACTACCGACTTCCTCGCGGTGATGCCAGCAACGAACACATTTCTGGTGATTGCTTGGATTGGCCTGAATCGAAATACGGTTACCGTTGCGCAGCGTGACCACGTCCTCGCTTTGTGTTGCATCCAGCACCGCCATGGTCGCCGCAGAGGTAATCATGACGAAACGTAATTCATCACTGATAACCCGCAGTTTATCGACCAGTGCCTGGTCGGCGAGTATAGTGATCTCGGCATCGAGACTGGAGCCTATCTTGCCATCCTGGCGCAGACTTTCCAGTTTGCGTGTGACTTCCGCGCGCACCTGCTCGACGGAGTCCCATACTGAAGGATCGATCTCGGCGTTGGAGTAGGCAAACAGGCCGTCGTACCATTCGGCGGTGAAAACCCCTAGATCATCGCGCTCGCCGGGCATGTTTTCCCAGACTTCATCGGCGGTAAAACTCAAAATTGGGGCAATCCAGCGCGTCATCGCCTCGGTGACGTGGTGCATCGCGGTCTGGCAGGAGCGGCGCGCCAGGGAATCGGCTTGCGTGGTGTATTGCCGGTCCTTGATCACGTCCAGATAGAATCCGCCGAGCGTTTCCGAGCAGAAGTTATGAATCTTCTGAATTGCGATATGAAAATGGTAGTCCTCGTAGTGCCCCTGCAATTCAGTTTGTAAGTTGAATGTTTCCGCGACGATCCATTGATCCAGGGCCAGCAGGTCTGTGGCTGCAACCGAATCCCTGGCGGGATCGAAACCATTGGTATTGGCCAACAGGAATCGCAGCGTATTTCGGATGCGGCGGTAGGAATCTGCCGTGCGTTTCAGAATTTCGTCCGAAATCGACATTTCGCCGGAGTAATCGGTAGCAGCGACCCATAACCGCAGAATATCGGCGCCGAGGGTTTTGGTAACCTTGATCGGTGCAATCACGTTACCGACCGACTTTGACATTTTCATGCCCTTGGCATCGACGGTAAAGCCATGCGTCAGAACCTGGCGATAAGGTGCCTGGCCATGCATCGCGCAGGAAGCCAGCAGCGACGAGTGAAACCAGCCGCGGTGCTGATCCGAACCTTCGAGATACATGTCAGCGGGAAAAGTGAAACGGTCATCCTGTTGCAGAACGCTGTAATGGGTGGTGCCCGAATCGAACCACACGTCGAGGGTATCGCTTAGTTTGACGTAATCATCAACTTCGTCGCCGAGCAGTTCGCTTGCCTCGAGCGAAAACCAGGCCTGGATACCATTTTTCTCGATGCGTTGTGCAACGGTTTCAATCAGTTCTGCGGTACGCGGATGCAATACCTGGGTCTCGCGATGCATGAATAACGGAATCGGCACTCCCCAGTAGCGTTGGCGCGAGATGCACCAGTCCGGGCGATTTTCGATCATGCTTTCGATACGTGCCTGGCCCCAGGATGGAACCCAGCGAACTTTCTTGATCTCGGCCATGGCCAGATCGCGCAGACCGGCCTGTTCCATGCTGATAAACCATTGCGGGGTCGCGCGAAAGATGATCGGGGATTTATGCCGCCAGCAGTGCGGATAGCTGTGCTGGTATTTCTCGACATGGATCAAAGCATTGTTTTCCTTGAGTACCTCGATCACGTGATCGTTGGCGGCAAATACGTGCTCGCCCGCAAATAATTCGGTAGTGGGCAGAAAACAGCCATTGCCGCCAACCGGGTTATAAATCTCGAGCTCGTATTTCTTGCCGAGGACAAAGTCATCCTGACCGTGACCTGGCGCGGTGTGAACGGCCCCGGTGCCGGCTTCGAGGGTAACGTGATCACCGATGACAATCAGCGATTCGCGATCGTAAAACGGGTGGCGCAGGCGATGGCGCTCGAGAGCTTCACCCCTGCCACGCGCAACAATTTTGTACTCGTCGATCCCATAGCGATCGAGCGCATCCTTCATCAGGTCGCTGGCGAGGAACAGGCGTTCCGTTCCCAGCCCGGTTTCGGCCTGCAACAGCACGTACTCTTCTGTCGGGTTGAGCGCAACCGCGAGATTTGCGGGTAAGGTCCACGGGGTTGTGGTCCAGATCAGCACTGATATCGGGCCTTCCCCGGGACCGTCGGCTTCGCTTTCCAGCGCAGCCACGAATGAGGTTTCATCGATTACCGCGAAACGTACGTCGATCGCAGGCGAGGTCTTGTCCTTGTAATCGACTTCGGCCTCGGCCAGCGCCGAACCGCAATCAATACACCAGTGCACCGGTTTATCTCCACGCACGACATGCCCGTTTTCGATGATCTTGCCGACCGCTCGCACAATGTTAGCCTCGGTATCAAAGTTCATCGTCAGGTACGGGTTGTACCAGTCGCCCAGCACGCCAAGCCGGATGAAATCGATGCGCTGCTGATCGATCTGCTTGAGTGCATAGTCGCGGCAGGCCTGGCGAAACTCATCGGCCTCGACCTTGACGCCAACCTTGCCAAGATTCTTTTCCACCTGATGTTCGATCGGCAATCCATGACAATCCCAGCCCGGCACGTAGGGCGCATCTTCACCGTTCAGGGTCCGTGATTTGACAATCATGTCCTTGAGAATCTTGTTGACCGCGTGGCCGATATGAATATCGCCGTTGGCATAGGGTGGGCCATCGTGTAGCACATAACGTTTGCGGCCGACACGCGCATCCCGAATGACCTGGTAAAGATCTTGATCCTGCCATTTCTGCAGACGTTCGGGTTCACGATTGGCGAGGTTGCCGCGCATCGGAAATTCAGTGTCAGGTAAATTTAATGTAGATTTGTAATCAGCCAACTTTTATTTATCTCGTTTAAAAAAGACCTTTGCCTTCTCGGTGTCCTGCGCAATATGGGCGGCTAATTCCTCGAGGGATTCAAACTTCTCTTCGTTTCGGATCTTGTGCAAAAAATTAACCTCGACGCTATAGCCATACACGTCCCGGTCAAAATCAAGAATATATACTTCGAGAATAGTGTCGACGCCGTTAACCGTAGGGCGAGTGCCAATGCTGGCCACGCCCTCCAGCACGCGATTATCCAATCCTTTCACGTTTACCGCAAATATTCCTTTAACGATCAGGGTTTTATCCCCCATTTTTATATTAATGGTCGGGTATCCGAGCTCGCGACCAAGTTTCTGCCCATGCGCAATTCGACCCGAAAGCGAGTAAGGGCGGCCGAGTAGCTGTGCAGCTTTTTCAAAATCACCCTGCTGAATACTCTCGCGGATGCGCGTGCTGCTGACGCGCTCGCCGTCGATCATCAGGGTCTCGGTTTCATCGACCATGAAACCGTAACGCGCGCTGTTATCCTTAAGGAACTGAAAATTGCCCTGGCGATTTTTGCCAAAATGGAAGTCGTCACCGATCACCAGGTGCTTCGTGTTCAGACTAGTGACCAGGATCTGTTGAACGAAATCCTCGGCGCTTTGTGCGGCCAGTTTATGGTCGAAATGCAGGCATAGCAGGTAGTCGATTCGCTGTGCCTTTAGATAGGCGATTTTTTCACGAAACCGTGCCAGCCGCTTGGGCGCTTTGTCGGGTGCAAAATACTCAATCGGCTGAGGCTCGAAAATGATCACCACGGTGGGCAACGATGCTGCGCCGGCAACCTGTTTTAACTGGCTGATGACGAGTTGATGGCCACGGTGAACACCATCGAAATTGCCGATCGTAACCGCGCTCGCAGGTATCGGGTGCCTCAGGTTGTAGAGTCCACGAATTAACTTCATCAGAGATCAGGCAATAAGGTGTTTGCGGCGAAAGCCCATTATCCAAAGCATCAAGCTATAGCACAAGATTCCCGGCAGGATCATCCACGCGAGCTGTGCGAGGCGCTGATACCAGCGCCATTCGCTCCACAGTTCCAGGTCCGGCAGCAGGAGGTGAATTAACAGGCCCATCGCAATACAGGCGAACAGGATTTTAAGTAGTGGTTCGCTAAAGGTTTCAAGCGGGCCCAGGATGGCATCACGCCTTAATTCACGCGCCAGCCGAAATGCATTGAAATAGGCCGCGGCGGAGGTTGCCAGCGCGAGCCCGACATGCGGTGCCAGAAAGTCCGCTTGCAGCATGGAGACAACGAAAACAACATTTAACACCATGTTAAATACCATCGCCTGGATACCGATACGGACCGGAGTTTTAGTGTCCTGTCGCGCGTAAAATCCATTCGCGAGGATCTTGATCATAATAAACGCAGGTAAACCGAGGCTATAAGCCATCAGGCTGTAGGCTGCCATCATCGAATCGTTAGCCTGGAATGCGCCGTATTCAAACAAGGTCGCCAGTATGGGTTGTGCCAGCATAAACAGGCCGAAGGTTGCCGGTACTGCAATAATCAGGGTTAACTGGATCGCCCAGGCCATGGTTTTATTGAAACTATCGTCTCCATCCTTGTAATGTGCTGTTGACAGGTTTGGTAAAACCACGGTTGCGAGTGCAATACCAAATACACCCAGCGGGAATTCGAGCAGGCGATCTGAGTAATAGAGCCAGGATACACTGCCGGTGACTAGGAAAGACGCGATAAAGGTATCGAACAGCAGGTTGATCTGCGCCACCGAGGACCCGAACAGTGCCGGAATCATCAATTTGATGATTTTTTGTACACCCTCGTGGCGCCAGCCCCATTTCGGGCGTGGTAATAATCCCGCGCGATACAGGAACGGCAGTTGAAACAGTAGTTGCAGGATGCCGGCGAGCAATACACCCCAGGCAAGCCCGGTTATCGGCACATCGAGCCGGGGGCTCAACCACATGGCGCAACCGATCAGGCTCAGGTTGAGCAAGACCGGTGTAAAAGCAGGTACCGCGAAGCGCTTCCAGGTGTTGAGAATGCCACCGGCCATCGCGGTCATCGAAATCAACAGGATGTAGGGGAAAGTCAGTCGCAGCATATCCGCAGTCAGATCAAACTTGGCGGGCTGATCGATAAAACCAGCGGCAAATATACTGATTAACAGCGGTGAGGCGGCAACACCTAACAGGCTTAATAATAGTAAAATAAAGCCCAGCGTGCCGGCGACGCGATCAATCAGGTCCCGGGTCTGCGCTGCCGTGTAGTTACTGCGGTACTCGGACAGGACCGGTACGAAGGCCAATGAAAACGCACCCTCGGCAAATAGTCTGCGCAGGAAATTAGGAATTTTGAAGGCGACAAAAAACGCATCCGCAGCGTCGCTGGCGGAAAAGAAGCGCGCGATAACGATATCCCGTGCGAGTCCCAGGACGCGAGACAGGAGCGTCATCGAGCCTACCGAGACGGTTGATTTAATCAGCGCGCTCATTGCAGGGGTATAAACAGATTGGTTTCCGGCCTGTCAAAGCGGCGAATTCTAGCATTTTAAGTCGAGGTGTATCAGTCATTTCGGCTCATTTCGGGTTGACAGCATCAGGTGCAGTGAAGATAATGCGCGCCTCGTTTTTCAAGCCCGATACCAGGAGTAAACCTTGGCAAATTCAGCATCCGCGCGTAAACGTGCAAACCAGGCCGAACAGCGTCGCAAGAACAACGCCAGCCGCCGCTCAATGATGCGGACTCATCTTAAGGCAACCCTCGCCGCGATCACTGCCGCCGATAAGAAAACTGCTGAGGAAGCCTATAAAAAGGTAGTGCCGATACTGGATAGTGCAGCCACTCACGGCCTGATCAGTCACAATAAGGCCGCGCGTCACAAGAGTCGCTTGAAGACCCAGATCAAGGCGCTTTAAAAAACCGTTTCAATATAAAAAGGCCGGATACGTTCCGGCCTTTTTTTTACCCGCTACTCGGCCAGCCATTCCTGGCTGACCAGCACCTGCTCCCCGGTTTTGATTGTGCCGACAAATCGATCGCCGACATGGACCTGCCCCACGCCTTTAGGCGTACCGGTCATGATAATGTCATCATCTTCAAGGATCATGAATTGCTGGATGTCGATCAGAATCTGGTCAGGCTTGTGCATCATTAATTCGTAACCGCCATCCTGGCGTAGTTCGCCATTGATCTCGAGTTGCAGAGACAGGCTCGCAATCTCGATATCGCCAAGCGGGATGAAATCGCTGAAGCATGCCGAACCGTTGAAGGCCTTGGCCCGCTCCCAGGGCAAACCCCTGGCTTTCAGGTTTGACTGGAGTTCTCGCCGGGTCAAATCGAGTCCAAAACCAACAGCATGCAATTTCCGGTTACGCACCATAAAGCAGATTTCACCTTCATAGTGCAGCGGTTCTCCATGCGTTGCATGAAGCGTAGTCGAAATCGCCGAGTTGGGTTTGTTGAAAATCACCATCTGATCCGGGGTTTCATTGCCGAGTTCGCGAATGTGCTCAAGGTAATTGCGGCCGACACAAACGATCTTGGACGGCGTAAAGCTTGCAGAATC
>CALJYH010000068.1 GCA_937984095.1 uncultured Gammaproteobacteria bacterium
ATGGCGCTGGTAGCCCCCCTGGACGAATGCCTCGATGCGGCCAAACGAATCAATTCACTGTTAGCGGCTCTTTAGGAGAAACACCATGGCTGAACTTCAGCAAATTATCGAACAGGCGTTCGAAAATCGCGCTGAAATTAATCCCGGCAACGTCGATGCCGAGATCAAGAATGCTGTGCTCGAGGCGATCGAGCTTCTGGATTCAGGGCGGCAGCGCGTTGCCGAGCCGGTTGCTGGCGGCTGGCAGGTCAACGAGTGGTTAAAGAAAGCCGTGCTGTTGTCATTCCGCATTCGTGAAAATCAAGTCATGGCGGGTGGATTTACCCAGTATTTCGACAAGGTCGACTCCAAGTTCGACGGCTGTTCAGCCGAACAGCATGCTGCCAGCGGGGTTCGCGTGGTTCCCCCGGCCGTGGCGCGAAAGGGATCGTTTGTCGCACCCGGTGTTGTAATGATGCCTTGTTATGTGAATATCGGCGCTTACGTCGATAGCGGCACCATGGTCGATACCTGGGCAACGGTCGGATCCTGCGCACAAATCGGCAAAAATGTGCATCTTTCGGGTGGAGTTGGTATCGGTGGAGTACTCGAACCGCTGCAGGCCTCCCCCACTATAATCGAGGACAATTGTTTCATCGGCGCACGCTCGGAAGTTGTCGAAGGGGTGATTGTCGAGAAGAACTCGGTCATCTCGATGGGCGTCTATATAGGTCAAAGCACCAAGATATATAATCGCGAAACCGACGAAGTGACCTACGGACGTATTCCCGAGGGTTCGGTCGTGGTCGCCGGTAATTTGCCATCCGAAAACGGCAGGTACAGCCTTTACTGCGCGGTCATTGTCAAACAGGTCGATGAAAAAACACGCGCCAAGGTCGGGATCAACGAACTGATACGTAACGTTTAGGTAGGCCATGGTTGACGCGGTAACATTATTCGGGATAGCCAATTGTGACACGATCAAAAAGGCCAAAGAATGGTTGAACGATCACAAGGTCGAGTTTAATTTTCATGACTATCGCAAGCACGGCCTTGACAGGGAGCAGCTGCAATCCATGGCAGCGGCGTTGGGCTGGGAAGCCATGCTGAATCGTCGAGGCACCACTTGGCGAGCCTTACCCAATACAGTCAAGGATCGCATCGATCTTGAGTCGGCTATTAGCGTAATGCTCGACAATCCAGCGATCATAAAGCGACCGATACTGGCCAAAGACGATCGGCTCCATCTCGGCTTCAGTGCTGCGCAATACCAGGAGATTTTTAGCTAAATCATGGTAAGCGCAACCCTGAAACTGGCCTCGGACCTGATAGCCAGACCCTCGGTAACCCCGGACGATGCCGGTTGCCAGGCGTTATTGATCGAGCGCCTCGACGCGATTGGTTTTGCCTGCGAAATCCTGGCTTTCGATGATGTCACGAACCTGTGGGCACGCCGCGGCAAGACTGGGCCAGTGCTAGCCTTTGCCGGTCATACCGACGTAGTGCCGCCCGGACCATTGGAAAAGTGGCATAGTGATCCGTTTACCCCGGAAATTCGCGACGGCAACCTGTTTGGCCGCGGTGCCGCGGATATGAAATCGAGTATCGCCGCAATGGTCACTGCCTGCGAGAGATATGTTGTTGAGCACCCGGATCATCGTGGTTCGATAGCGCTGTTGATTACCAGTGACGAGGAAGGCAAAGCAGTTAACGGCACCGTCAAGGTGATCGAGACACTCGAGGCAAGAGGTGAAAAAATCGACTGGGCCCTGATAGGCGAACCTTCCAGTCACGTCCACGTAGGCGACGTCGTCAAAAACGGCAGGCGCGGCTCAATCGGTGCAAAACTCGTGATTCACGGCGTTCAGGGACACGTCGCTTATCCGCACAAGGTAGACAACCCGATCCACCGGGCGATGCCGGCATTGCACGAGCTTGCGCGGCATGAGTGGGACCAGGGGAACCGCTTTTTTCCGCCCACGAGTTTCCAGATTTCGAATATCAACTCCGGCACCGGGGCACATAACGTGGTTCCATCCCATGCCGAAGTTGCGTTTAACTTGCGCTACTCAACCGAGATCGATGCCAAGCAAATCATTGAAACCACCCGGGTGATACTCGACAAGCATGAGCTCGATTATGACATCGACTGGTCGATTTCAGGATACCCGTTCCTGACGCCTGAAGGAGAACTGGTTGCGGCGGCGCAACAGGCAATTAAACAGCACACGGGGCTGACACCCTCTCTCGAAACCACGGGTGGCACCTCGGACGGTCGATTTATCGCACCCACGGGCGCACAGGTGCTCGAGCTCGGCCCGGTGAACGAGTCAATTCACAAGCTTAACGAACATGTGAATACACAGGAACTCGATCAACTGTCGGGCATATACCAAAGTATTCTCGAAAACCTGCTGTCTTGACGCCACTGACTGGACGATTCGCGCCCTCGCCCTCGGGACCCCTGCATTTTGGCTCCCTGGTCGCAGGCCTGGCGAGCTACTGCCAGGCGAAGTCCCAACAGGGAAATTGGCTGTTACGTATCGAGGACGTTGATACGCCCCGTGTTGTGGCCGGAGCCAGTGATCAAATTCTGCGTGACCTGGAAGCCTTCGGCTTCGAGTGGGACGGAGCGGTCAGCTATCAGAGCGACCGCTTCGAAAGGTACCAACACTATCTCGACAAGCTGCTGGACCAGGGGGATTGTTACGCCTGTGAATGCAGTCGTAGGACCTTGCGCGAACAGGGCGTGCCCAGCGGGCCCCTGGGACAGATTTATCCCGGTAATTGCCGCTTAAAGCAGTTAGCCCTCGAAAACCATTCGATCCGGCTAAATATCGAGCATGCGCAATGGATCAATTTTGTCGACCGGGTCTATGGTGAGTTTGCACTGAATCTGCCGGCATCGGTTGGCGATTTTGTGCTCAAGCGAGCGGACAATATCTACGCCTACCATCTGGCCGTGGTGGTCGATGACGAGTTACAGAACATTACCGAAGTCGTGCGCGGTGCCGATTTGCTGGAAAACACCTGCCTGCATATCTATCTGCAGCAAAGACTGGGATTTAAAGCCCCCGACTACATGCATATTCCACTGGTCAACAACGCACAGGGCATAAAACTCAGTAAACAAACCGGGGCCAACGCGCTCGATCACCAGAACCCATCGAGACACTTGCTAGCCGCACTAAGTCATCTGGGCCAGGCACCACAGTCCGAACTGGAAAATGCCAGGCCGCAGGAAATCCTGCAATGGGCAGTGGACAACTGGAACACTACCTCGATTCCAGTGGAACGCCCGGCAGTCGCAGAAACATTTGAGGATTAGCCGCTTTCCAGGATTTCGGTGGATGCATAGATCAGCGTAGTATCGCCATTAACCCTGACCTACCCCGGCCGTAAAGTTCTAAGCAGGTGCCATCTGGATAGTCTTGTTCCCGAACCATTTCGCAGTAAACTATCGCTTTCGGGAGTAACGGGAAACTATCATGCTCAAATCTGCAGGCGATTTAATCAAGGAAGCTCAACAGCATATCGAATGCGTCGACGTTGCTACGGCAAAGAAAATATATGATGAAAACTCCGATGCGGTCATTGTCGATGTGCGCGAGGCCCACAGCGCTGAAGAATCAAAGCTAACCAATTCGATCAATATCTCACGCGGGCTGCTCGAAATGCAGGTTCATAAAGTCTGCCCCGAGGCAACGACCGTGATCCTGACCCATTGCGGTGGCGGTGGCCGGGCGTCGCTGGCAGCGCGGACCTTGAAAGAGTTGGGATACGGAGAGGTTTACGCAATAACCGCACCCTTCGACGAGATTAAAGAGACCTTTGGCTGATTGGTTAACTACTTGACCTGATCGATGGTCAAAGTGATTTGCTCGGGTGGATTTTTGCTATCCACCGCTTCAATCTCGGTGTAAAAATCACCTGCCTGGGCCACCGGTTTACCGCTGCTCGAAACACGTGCGCCAACGATAACCTGATCGAAGGTCGATAACTTCATCGTAGGCATCATCGCGTCAGCGTCACTTAAGGTCAGCGTCACCGGTAAATCACTGAGTTGCAACTTTCTAACCGCCAGCGGCATTGGCGGTCCCTGCATTGCCTTGGCATAAACAAACACCGCGGCGCCGGGATTGGATCTGGATTTGAGATCAGCGCTGATATCAACAACCAGATTGAGGATGGCACTATTGCTCACCATACTGGCCAGTTCTGGCTCACGTTCTTCGAGCGTCGCGATCAGGCCCTTGATTTCGCTTACCGAGCCTGGATTATCCGCAATCAAAGGTAATAGCTGCGTCCAGTAACCATGCGCCGTCTTATAATCCTGACGCTGCTCAGCAGCCATTCCGGCCAGCCAGAGACCATTCGGAAACCGGGGCGCGAGCTCCAGTCCGCGTTTCACCAGTGCTTCTGGTTCGCCCAGCAGGTTGCCATTGTTTTGCATCGCAAGGGCATCAGCAAGTGCAAACAGAATTCCGGGTTCATCGCTAATCAGGTCGTTACTGCGCTGAAAAGCGGTTACCGCTTCATTATACTGTTGCTTGCCCATCAGGGCCCGGCCGAGCATAAACCAGGCTTCTGCATCCTCTGGATTAGCGCGCAGCTTTTCCTTGATCGCAACTACCATTTCATCGAGGCTCATTTGCGGTGCAGCCGCAGTCTGTTGCCGCGGCACAGCTTGCACCAGTTGCGGATTTTCGATAACCCGGTACTCACCGTAAATCAGGTATAAAGCGACGCTTGTCGCCGGTATCGCCAGAAACACGACGACTGCCATCCACTTGCCGCGCGATTTTTCGCTATCGGCTTCATTGCTATCGAGTTCTAACGCCAGCGAGGTCTGCAAATCCAGCAATGCACCGTCGTAGGCAGCCTGGTCAATCTCGCCATCCGCCAGCTGCGCTTCGAGCTGCTGCTTCTTCTCGCGCGCAATTTGAATATTCTGCTGTTGTCGCTGATCACCCTGCTGTGCTCGGGAAGACCGGATCAGCGGGACCAGTAAAATAACAAGCGCGAGCGCCAGTAGTGCAGTGACGACGATCCAGAAACTCATTTACCCGGCTCTTTTTCTTCCAGCAAATGTTTTGCTTCAGCCATTGCGGCGGCATCGACTTCGACAGGCTTGTTGGCTGCACGTAATCTGCGGACGAGCAGGTAAAGCACCAACAACAATAACAGGAAGGGCCCAAGCCACAGCAGGTAAGTGTTGGATTTAAACTGTGGCCGGTAAAGTACAAAATCGCCATAGCGGGCGACCATAAATTCAACCACTTGCTGTGGGGATTTCCCCTCCTGCAGCATCTCATATGTTTCACGCCGGAGATCACGCGCCAGGTCGGCATCCGACGCCGACAGGTTCTGGTTCTGACAAACCAGGCAGCGTAGTTCGTCAATGAGCTTTTTATAGTCGGCTTCCATTTGCACCGACTCGAATTCGTAAGTCTCGATCACAGCCTGTAACGGCGGCACCCAAAACACGAAGGTCGCTAGCAACAGCAAACTCCTCAACTTAGCAACTCCTTGAGGACCGGCATGATTTTCTTTTCCAGCGATTCATGGGTTACGGGGCCAATATGCTTGTACTTGATCATACCGTCGGCGCCGATAACAAAGGTTTCCGGCACCCCGTAAACGCCCCAATCGATTCCGACCCGCCCATCACGGTCGATAACACTGGTCGCGTAAGGATTACCAAATTGTTTTAACCACCTGGTTGCATCCGCGGGCTCATCCTTGTAATTAAGTCCAACCACCGTGACCAGGTTTCTATTTGCCAACAAGGAAATAACTTCATGCTCGGCTCGACAGGACACACACCAGGAGGCCCATACATTGAGCACCCAGACCTGACCAGACATATCTGCGGTGGAAAGCTGACGCGATGGATCATCCAGCATCGCCAGGGAGAATGCCGGTGCTGGTTTGTCGATCAATGGTGATGGCACCTTCTTGGGATCCAGTCGCAACCCATAGCCGAGTAAACCGACCATCAGTACGAACACGGCAAGCGGCAGGACAAAACGATTCACGCGGTGCGCCCCGCTGTTTCGGTGTCGACACTGGTACTACGCGCAAGACGCCTATAGCGCCGGTCGCTCGCGGCAAACAGGCCACCAACTGCCATAATGATTGCACCCAGCCAGATCCAGCGGATAAAAGGCTTGTAATAAATTCGTACTGCCCAGGCACCTTCTTTATCGAGCGGCTCACCCAGGGCGATAAATAAATCTCGTGCGAGTCCTGCGTCGATCGCGGCCTCAGTCATCGGCATCGTCTGAACAGGATAGGTGCGTTTTTCAGGAAACAGGTCGACTTTGAAGTCGCCGGATTCAGAGCGCACCGTAAAACCACCACGCGTCGCAACATAGTTATCGACATTAAAATCGCGCACGCCATGGAAGGTGAATTCATAACCCGCCACCGAGTAGGTATCACCGGGGGCCATACGCAAGTCCTTTTCCTGGTTATATAGACTGGTCAGCGTTACCCCGATGATGAATACCCCTATTCCCAGGTGTCCGAGCAACATGCCGTAAAAGCCGGCTGACGTTGAACGCAGGGTCGAAAGTAAGGCTCGATTATGAAATCGTTCGTAAACCGCGATACCGGCCGTGACCGCAATCCACAGGGCCATCGAAATTCCGAGGTATGCACCCCACATCCATTGCGGCAGTGCCAGGCTAAGCAGCAAGGCCAGGACCAGCACAACCAATGCGGGGATTTTGAGTTTAGAGACCAGGCGCCCCAGGGTGTCGCTTTTCCAGCGCATCAACATACCGATTCCCATCAATACGCCAAGCGGTGCGGTCAGCGATATAAACATCAGGTTGAAATACGGCGGGCCGACCGAGATCTTGCCACCCATGGCATCGATCGCGATCGGGTATAGCGTTCCCAACAAAATTGCGCTGGTCGCGACGGTCAGGAAAACATTGTTCAACAACAGCGCCCCGTCGCGGGATAACAGGCTGGTCCGCGCCGCGCTCTTGAGTAGCGGTGCACGCCAGGCGTAAAGCGTCAACGACCCACCGACCACCAGCACCAGGAAGCCGAGGATAAATACGCCGCGTTCCGGATCGCTGGCAAAAGCGTGTACCGAGGTGAGCACGCCGGAGCGCACCAGGAATGTGCCCAGCAAGCTCAACGCAAACACAAAGATTGCCAGTAACGCTGTCCAGGCCTTGAAAGTGCCACGCTTTTCTGTAATCGCAAGTGAATGCATTAATGCGGTACCGACTAACCAGGGCATGAAAGATGCGTTTTCAACCGGGTCCCAGAACCACCAGCCGCCCCAGCCGAGCTCGTAGTAAGCCCACCAGCTGCCGAGCGCGATCCCGAGGGTTAAAAACAACCAGGCGATATTAGTCCAGGGACGCGACCAGCGTGCCCAGGCTGAATCGACCTGGCCTGAAATCAGGGCCGCGATTGAAAAAGCAAACGCAACCGAAAATCCAACATAACCGAGATAAAGCATGGGCGGATGAATCGCAAGACCAATATCCTGCAACAACGGGTTTAAATCACTGCCCTCGGCCGCCGCGGGGAACAAACGTTCAAAAGGATTCGAGGTAATGATAATAAACAGTAAAAAGCCGCAGCTCACGAGCCCCAACACCGCCAGTACCCGAGCCCGCATCGCATTCGGTACATTCGGCGTAAACACCGCAACCGCTCCGGTCCACAGCGCAAGTACCAGGGCCCAGAGTAACAATGATCCTTCGTGAGAACCCCAGACGCCAGAAATGCGGTAAATAAGTGGTAACGCGCTGTTCGAGTTCTTGGCCACGTACAGGACTGAAAAATCATGGCTTAGAAAAGCCCAGGTAAGACAGGCATAGGAAATGCCGACAAATAAAAGCTGGGCCAGTGCGGCGGGCCTTGCGAGTGCAATCCAGCGCTGCACACCGAGACTGGCGCCGGCCAGCGGTACCAACGCCTGGATGACGGCAATGCTGAGCGCAATAATTAGCGTGAATTGACCAATTTCAGGAATCACTGCGCGTTTTCCTGTTTCGGCATCATCTCGGCGAGTTCGGGAGGCATATAGTTTTCATCATGCTTTGCCAATACTTCCTCGGCCACAAACTCACCGGAGTCATTGAGTTTGCCATTGGCGATGATGCCCTGCCCTTCGCGAAACAGATCGGGAAGTATGCCGGCGTAGCGCACCGTTACGCGCTGCTCGTTATCGGTTAAATCGAACTTCACGGTTAAACCGTCACCGGGACGGTCAACGCTGCCCTCAACCACCATGCCACCAACGCGAAACAGCTTGTTCTGGGGTGCCTTACCCGACATTACTTCGCTCGGGGTAAAGAAAAACATGATGTTCTGATCCAGCGACTTGAGCGCGAGCCCAACGCCAACGGCCACGCCTGCAACCATGAGCAGGATCAGGCCGAGTCTTTTCTTTCTTGCAGGTGTCATTTCTGTTCATCCCTCTTACGCCGACGCAGCTGGCGTATTTCTTTCTCGTGTTGCTTGCGCGGAAGATACCAGTTTAACCATAGCACCAATGCAACAAGTGCATAGCTCGGCCAGACGAAACTGGCGTATCCTCCCATTTGGAAAAATTCTGCCATTTAAAGTTCCTCGACCCACTTGCTGTTGCGTTCGCGCCGCAACAGCTCCACGCGGCACTTCTGAAACAGTGCCAGCACGTAGTAAACCTGGAACGCCATCGCCATCAGCAATAACGGGAGCAGCATGCTCCAGTGGATCGACGGCTTATCGAACTTGGTCACCGTCGGTCCCTGGTGCAGCGAATGCCACCACTCAACCGAATAATGGATGATCGGAATATTGACAACGCCAACCAGGGCCAGTATTGCTACCGCTCTGCCGGCGACCCGCCGATCATCGATGGCGTTATGCAGCCCGATAATACCAAGGTATAAGAACAGCAGGATTAATTCCGATGTCAATCTCGCATCCCAGACCCAGTAGGTACCCCACATGGGTTTACCCCAGAGTGAGCCGGTGATTAGCGCCAGAAAGGTAAAACTGGCACCTATTGGAGCGCTGCTGATTAACACCACCTCGGCAAGTTTCATATGCCAGATGATGACTATGGCACCGCAAAAAGCCATTACAACGTAAATAAGTAACGACATCCACGCCGATGGCACGTGCACAAAAATGATGCGATAACTCTC
>CALJYH010000069.1 GCA_937984095.1 uncultured Gammaproteobacteria bacterium
TCTTTGGCACTCTGTGTTTCTCTGCTGCGGACTAGCGTCTGCTTACGGGGATGATATGATGACACTTTTCGCTTTCGCTTGACTGATGTTGTTAACTGATAAATCCGTGCTGGTAACCGGTGCGGCAAATCGCCTCGGTGCGCAGATCGCCCGCACTCTACATCAAAACGGGGCAAATCTCATTATCCATTACCGCGCTTCGGCAGACGCGGCAGAGGTGCTGGTGACTGAACTCAACCAGCTGCGGGAAGACTCGGCAATCGCCCTGGGTGCTGATTTAAGCTCAATCACCGAACTCGAAACGCTTGCTAACAAGGCTATTGGCACATTCGATGGCCTGCACATCCTGGTCAATAATGCGTCCAGTTTTTATCCCACCAGGTTTGGTGAAATTGATCAGCAAGCCTGGGATGATTTAACCGCCAGCAACTATCGAGCGCCGCTGTTCCTTGCACAGGCATGCTACCCGGCACTAAAACAAAGTTCGGGTTGCATCATCAACCTGATTGATATTTACGCCTCGCTACCGCTCAAACACCATAGCGTCTACTGCAGCGCCAAGGCGGCCAACCAGATGCTAGTCAAATCGCTGGCGCTGGAACTCGCACCCGAGGTGCGGGTTAACGGCATTTCCCCGGGTGCAATTCTGTGGCCAACAGGAGAGACCAACGACGAACAGAACTATAAAAAGGCACTCCTCGAACAGGTTCCGTTAAAGCGTCGCGGCACACCGCAGGCAATTTCCGAAACCGTACTATTCCTCGCAACCAACGACTATATCACCGGCGAAATAATACGCGTCGACGGTGGTCGCCTGCTGAGCGCCTAGAAGTATGAATCGCTACTGGAGCAAATCAATCGCGGGGCTCGATCCCTACACTCCCGGTGAACAGCCGCAGGATCACGCATACATAAAGCTCAATACCAATGAAAATCCCTACCCACCGTCACCCGCGATTGCCAAAGTCATTCGGGATTACGAAATAGATCAGCTGCGTCGCTACCCCGATCCGGAAAGCAGTGCATTAATCGAATCGCTGGCGGCATACCAGGGGGTAGACAGGAACCAGGTTTTTGTCGGTAACGGCTCCGACGAAGTACTTGCCCATGCTTTCCAGGCATTTTTCCGACAGGACTACCCGATACTGTTCCCCGACATCAGCTATAGTTTTTATCCGGTTTATTGCAAGCTCTACCAGATCGATTACCAGCAGCCCGCGCTCGACGAAGCGTTTTGCATCAATATTCAGGACTACGCGTCGAGCAACGGCGGCATTATCATTCCCAATCCTAATGCTCCGACCGGAATAGCCCTCGAGACCGGGGCAATTCGTGAACTGCTCGCGGATAATCCCGAGTCGGTAGTCATTATCGACGAGGCCTACGTCGACTATGGTGCCGAATCAGCCTGCCAGCTGATTCCTGAATTCCCCAACCTGCTGGTGGTGCAGACATTTTCCAAGTCGCGCAGCCTCGCCGGGTTGAGGCTCGGTTACGCGCTCGGCCACGAAGACCTGATCGAAGCGCTACAACGCGTAAAGAATTCTTTCAATTCCTATCCGATAAACCGTCTCACCAGCGCGATCGCCATGGCAGCAATTGCCGACGAGGACTATTTTCAGGATTGCCGTAAGCGAGTGATCGCAAGTCGCGAACGCTTAAGCACTGAGCTACAACGACTGGGTTTCGAGGTATTTCCATCCAGCAGTAACTTCGTGTTGGTGCGTCATCCCGGGCATGCGGCCGAATCGCTTTACTCTGAATTGAAAGCCAGCGGCATCCTGGTGCGATACTTCAACAAGGCGCGCATCGACAATTGCCTGCGCATTTCGATCGGAACCGACGACGAATGCGACGCGCTGGTTGCGGCTCTCGAGGAAATAACTAGTTAGAATACCGGTGAGGAATGTTGCCAGTACATTCTGTTCGGCTGTTTGTCGATTTCTACATTTAGTCTGCAGATTCTGACTGCATTTGTTTTACCTGCTGTTTCCTCTGCTCTCTAACTCCTTGAATGCGTTTAACACGCATTACGCCCTAAAGTATCACGATCACTATACTTGCTACCAATGACCCATAGGTGATGTAGGGCGAAGTAGACGTTGCCCAGACTACGATCAAACCCATAAAAGCCAGTGCAAATATGGCCTTAAGGATACGGTCATCTAAATACAGGACACTCCTTTTCTGATAGTTTTGCAGCCCGTCTTTTTGCACCATCTGTATACGCGCAATTCCTTCCTCGGCGTTTTCACCACCCATGTTGAATCCTCCATTAAGATAAACAATGGAACCTGCTAATACCATCTAAGCCTACACCAGTAGCTTTCGGCAAACTAACGCCTGCTTTAGATAATCCTGGCATCCGGACTGCATCAAAGAACGATGACTACTGCCCCGAAGTCATTACAAAAATATTCCGGGATCAACCGATTTGTAACCAGTACAATTGGTAGGGTTTACACTGAATAGACGCCTTCAGGCACCGACTGGTAGCAGCACAGATAAAACCATAAGCAGGAGCAGCACGACATGAACGCACCCGTCTATCTCGACTACAATGCGACCACGCCAGTTGACCCCAGGGTCGCGGATGCCATCGAACCCTATCTACGTCAACACTTTGGCAATCCTTCATCCACCCATGTTTACGGTCGTAATGCACATCAGGCAGTGGAGCAGGCACGCGAACAAGTGGCTATTTTGATTGGCGCTCGAGCTGACGAAATCGTCTTTACGGGATGCGCCACAGAGGCTAATAACCTGGCTATACGTGGGGCCGCCCGGGCGCTACGTGACAAGGGTCGGCACGTTATAACCAGCGCGGTTGAACACCCCGCTGTAGAGCAACCTTGTCGACGCCTGGGTGAAGATGGCTGGGAAATATCGGTAATTCCCGTAGATAAATATGGCCAGGTCGATCCTGCTCAGCTGTCTGATGCTGTGCGCGATGATACGATCCTGGTTTCCATCATGCACGCAAACAACGAGGTAGGCACAATCCAGCCGATTGAGGAGATTGCGGCCATAACTCGGCCACGAGGTATCCTGTTGCATACCGATGCCGCACAATCTGTGGCGAAGATCCCGGTTTCAGTTGATGATCTCGGAGTCGATCTTCTTACATTGGCCGGGCATAAATTCTATGCGACAAAAGGCGTAGGCGCACTTTATGTACGCCGTGACACACCACTGCAACCGGTGTTGGTGGGAGCCGGCCATGAAGCGGGATTACGACCGGGAACGGAGAACGTGCCAGCCATTGCAGGACTGGGTGAGGCAGCTCGACTCGCACATGAACGCAATTCCAGGCATGCACAGCAGCTGTGCCTGTTACGTGACCAGTTACACACCCTGCTCACCGAGGCTATTCCCGGAATTCTGTTGAATGGTCACCCCGAACAGCGCCTGCCCAACACCCTTAATCTCTCCTTTCCGGGAATCGATGGGCGAGACTTACTGGCTCAGGCGGCGTCCGAGGTAGCTGCCTCAGTTGGTTCAGCCTGTCACGAGGATGACGAAAAAGTGAGCGGTGTTCTGGGAGCGATGGGGGTTAATACAGACCGTGCCCGCGGCGCGATACGTTTATCCCTGGGCACGCCTTCCACCGGTGCAGAGATCGAGCGGGCAGCTAGGGCCTTAATAGCTGCCTGGCACGCATAAAGAATCAGTTGGGCATTCGGAGTTGGCTGGTTTTTCTGATCCAGGAAACCTTTCCTGCCAGGCGAACTTTTATTTCAGATACTGCTCCCTGTTTTTGTCTGTCAACGTCTTTAGAAAATCCGTTATATCACTCACCTGCTGGTCGCTGAGTTCCAGGTCCAGCTGTAATTTCCCCATTTTGCGTACCGCTTCATCGAGCGTGTTGATTTTGCCATCGTGAAAATAGGGTGCAGTCAGGGCTACGTTGCGCAGTGGCGCCACCTTGAAAAACATGCGGTCGTCTTCGACTTTGGTAAGTTCGTAAATACCCTGGTCGGTCTGATTATCGTAAGCGTGCTCTTTACCGAGCGGTTCGTAGGTTTCACCTCCGAGCAGTATTCCATCGTGGCAGGAATCACAATCGAGCTTGAGGAAGGTCTGCAAACCTTGCCGCTCGGCCTCGTTCAGAGCCCCGCCATCTCCATTTAAAAAATCATCGAATCGGCCCGGTGTAATAAGGGTACGTTCAAATGCCGCGATGGCTTCGGCAATATTCTGGTAAGTGATCGCCGGTTCTTCGCCCGGGAATGCATCGGCAAAAGTTTTGTGGTATTCATCGATGCCGCGGATTTTTTCCTCAACCGTTTTTTCATCCGGCATACCCATTTCGATAGGATTCAGAATTGGCTGTTTGGCCTGTTCTACCAGGTCTTCGGCACGACCGTCCCAAAACTGGGCGTCCTGCCAGCCAGCATTTAACACCGTCGGGCTGTTGCGAGTCCCCTGCTCGCCTCGTGCCCCGGGAGAAGTAGACAGATTATCCACGCCGGCAAAACCATCCTCGAGTCGATGGCAAGAAGCACAGGATTGGCTGTCATTAATGGACAGACGCTTCTCAAAAAAAAGTTTCTCACCGAGCGCAATAAGTTCCGGAGTGTCGTTTTCAGCACCCGGCATGGCATCGGGCAAGGCTTCAAAAAAACGGTTCGCGCGCTTGACCAGTAGATCGGTATCGCTGGCGAAAATACCGGTTGCCGTCGACAATAGCAGTGCCACAGCGCTCCAGATTACAAGTTTCACGGCTGCCCTTAGCTTGTTTGCATGATACCTGTCAGATTACACATGCTTTCGCGAGATTGAAAGCTGCTGGCAGCGACAGGAAATAAATACGAAGCTCAGTAGGCACGTCTAATTGTCTACTTTGGTGAAAACAGGCCTTGAAATCCTCTATAGCAGGAGTCGGGACCGAAGCATTTTATGACATATTGATCTTGCGAGTTATTTTGAAAACTATAATCTAGCCCTGGCAACGATTAGAGATCGATTAATTGACATACTCGCTGACCTGATGCCGAACAGACACTGGCTAAAACTCACAAATATCGTTTTGGCGCTAACGCTCTTATGTGCCATCCCGACATTGTCCGCTAATGAATCGGCATCCATTAATTTTACCGAAATTCAAAAGCAAGCCATATTTGCCAATGCTGCGTATCAGCCTGAAGGCAAAATTCGCACCCTGGTCGAATCAGGTAATTATACACTCACGCTCTATCACACCATTCCGGATATTCAAATATCGTTTTTCCTCGCGACCAACGAATTAACCAAAACCCAGGTAATTTCCGTACGCGGCACATCCAACATCGAAAATGCAATGATCGATATTTCACTTAAGTTAATGGTGGATAAGAATGCAGGGGTACGTCTACACGAAGGATTTTCTTTCGCTGCAAAACAGGTTTACGCAGAGTTGAAACCCCTACTGAAACCTGATTATAAAATAAACGTCACTGGTCACAGCCTGGGTGGTGCGATTGCTTTAATATTAGCCATGTATCTGGATGCCTATCAGTTCAATATCGAGCAGGTAATCACATTTGGTCAACCTAAAGTCACCAATATATCCGGCGCCAATAAAATTCAACACATCAATGTTATCCGCGTAGTCACTCCCTCTGACCTTGTACCGCTGGTACCATTGTTTGATCCCCTGGATATTAGCAACCTCGACGTTTACTGGCATGCAGGTAAAGAAGTTATTTTACTGGCTGATACTCAATACGCGATTTTGGAAGGTACTGATAGTATGTTGCGTGCCACCAGATTCACCCAAAAACCCCTGACCGAAGATAATCTGAAAAATCATCAAATGCCGCTTTATCTCGAAATGATCAAGGTAAAAACGAAATCATCCAAATTGGTTCCATACCAAACCGATCTTAACTTGTTCAACCTGTTTGGCAGCGATTAGAGTATCGGAAATATAAACACCCAATTTTCCCTATATCTTTAGCTTAAAGCCTTCGTGAGTGGCCTCGAATCCGAGTGACTCATAAAATCGCAAAGCGTCCGGACGTTGTTTATCGGAGGTCAGTTGTACAATGCTGCAATTCTTTTCCCTGGCCCGGTTAATGGCCCAATTAATAAATTTGGCGCCCAGACCTTTTCCCCGGTGAGTTTTCGCAATTCTTACGCCTTCGATCAAACAACGCCATGAACCGGTATGTGTCAAATAGGGAATAAAAGTTAATTGCAACATCCCAACCAATTCACCATTGGATTCGACAACCGTCAGCTCATTGTTTGAATCCTTGCCAATACTCTGAAACGCATCCACGTAACGATGATTCGTTGGAATCGAGAGATCTTCTCTATTGGCTCCTAACTCATCATCAGCCAGCAATACCACGAGCGGCGCAATATCACTCTCTATTGCTTCGCGAAACTTTAGATTCATACCGGCCCCAAAAGCATGTTAATGACTGGCCAAAAACCAGATACTGAGCACACAGGTCATCAGTGAGCTGATTGTTCGCAGGTGATTCCAGCTTGTCCATTTTCGCAGCTCCGTTAAAGCTTCCAGGGTCTCGCTGGTCGGAGACAATTAAAGATCCAGCGGAACCAGGTCCAGGCGCGGAGCATCTTCAGCCATCCGCTGCCATAGCAGTGCGTAACTTTCCCCGATTTCAGGATGCAATCGATCAGCGGCAAGGTCCTGCAATGGTTTTAAAACGAAAGCGTTGTGCAGGATTTCTGGGCGTGGTATCCGGATTCCTGGAATATCGAGAACCATGTCATCGTAAGTCAGGATATCGAGATCGATCGGGCGACTGGCAAACTTGGGCAAGCTGCGATCGCGCCCCAATTGATCTTCAATATCATGAAAAACGGATGCGACTGCCTCGACCCCGAGATCAGTATCAAAACCCGCCACCAGGTTTAGAAAATTACTGCCATCGAAACCCACTGCGGCGGAATCGTATACTGGCGACAAATCAATTTCTTTAAAATACTCTCGCAGCAAATCAACTGCCTGTCGAATCTTGATTTCGCGATCGACATTGCTCCCCAGGCTAACGTAGACGTGGGCCATCACGCTGGCCTGGCACCACGTTCGATAATCACGCCGACCGATTTGGAGCCGCGGACCGCACCGGGCTTGTGCAGGGTTAGCTTTACCCAGGGCACCGAAAACTCTTCCATGACAATACCGCAAATTCTCTCCGCGAGCGATTCAACCAGTTCGAACTCGCTTTGCTCGATAAACTCAATCAGGCGCTTGGCGACGGTTTTGTAGCTTAAGGTATCCTCGATATCGTCGCTTTTTGCAGCCTTGCTGATATCGGTCGCCATTTCAATATCGAGACTGATAATCTGCCTGATTTTACGCTCCCAGTCGTAAATTCCGATCACGGTTTCAATTTGCAGGTCATGAATAAAAACGATGTCCATTGCGCTACTAGCCCGGTAAGATTGTCTGCCTGCAATCTTAGCCGCTGAGGGTTTCAAAAGGAAACGCCAAATCGCTGAAAAACAGCAGGATTCCGCCCCGAAGCGGCTTGAAACCTGAATATGCTTCTGGTAGAGTTCGCGCCCTCAAACTAATCTCGCTATTCAACGGAGTTCCACCATGTCTCGGGTCTGTCAAGTAACCGGTAAGAAACCGGTTAGCGGAAACAATGTGTCGCATGC
>CALJYH010000070.1 GCA_937984095.1 uncultured Gammaproteobacteria bacterium
TCTGGCGATCGGCATGCAATCGGTTGCGGTACCGATCCTGACGATATGCGGCATTATCTGGGTTGCAAGCGAGTTCGCAGGGCTTTACGGAGTCGGTATCGCTGCCGTGGGCATGCTTGCCACGGTCGGTATTACCATGGCCATCGACGCTTACGGCCCGGTCGCTGATAACGCCGGTGGCATCGCCGAAATGTCCGGCCTGGGTGAAGACACCCGCAAGATTACCGATTCGCTGGATGAACTCGGCAATACCACTGCTGCGATCGGCAAGGGATTCGCCATCGGTGCGGCTGCACTCGCGGCACTGGCAATTATCACCGCCTATATCGAGACCGTTTCTATCAACATTGAAAATTTCGAACTCGTACTGAATAATCCGGAAGTGTTAATCGGACTCTTCATCGGTGGCATCATTCCCTTCATCATCGCGTCGATCACGATGACCGCGGTGGGCGATGCGGCGTTCGAAATGATCAAGGAAATTCGCCGTCAGTTTCGCGAAATAGACGGTCTGCTCGAAGGCACAGCGGAGCCCGATACAGCGACTTGCGTCGATATTGCAACGACAGCGGCATTGAAAAAGATGATTGTTCCGGGTGTGATCGCCGTGAGCGCGCCTCCCCTGGTGGGATTTATCATCGGCGCCGAGGCCTTGGGTGGCATGCTGGCTGGTGGCTTGTTGAGCTGTGTATTGATGGCGCTGATGATGGCGAATGCCGGTGGCGCCTGGGATAACGCCAAGAAGTTCGTCGAAAAGGGCAATCTCGGCGGCAAGGGCACCGATACGCATGCAGCAACCGTGGTTGGCGACACCGTTGGCGACCCTTTCAAGGATACGTCTGGTCCTTCGATGAACATCCTGATCAATGTCATGGCAATCGTCAGCCTGGTTATCGCCCCGCTACTTGGCTAGCTGGAAAATCTGCAGGCAATAAAAGGGTAGTGCTTGCACTACCCTTTTTTTATATCCCCGCAGGGTAAATGTTTTTTTCGGTTTTTTACGCTATTCTGCAATACCCTTAATCTATTCGAGGTGAAGTGTTTACTGCGCCGTCACAGCGAATGAAACCATAACCAGAATCACGTGGAAGCAAAAACATGAGTTCCAAGAATGCATTTTACGCACAGTCCGGCGGCGTTACCTCAGTCATAAACGCCAGCGCCTGTGGCGTTATTGAAACCTGTCGTCAGCACGGCGATAAAATTGGCAATGTATTTGCCGGTCGAAACGGTATCATCGGGGCATTGTCTGAAGAGTTGATCGATACCTCGCGCGAATCTGATGCCGATATTGCAGCGCTGAAAAAAACCCCTTCGGGTGCCTTCGGCTCTTGCCGATTCAAGCTAAAAAGCCTGGAAGAAAACCAACGTGAATACGAACGCCTGATTGAAGTGTTCAAGGCACATGATATCGGCTACTTCTTTTACAATGGCGGCGGTGACTCTGCCGACACCTGCTTCAAGGTTTCACAGCTGTCAGAAACCATGGGCTTTCCGGTGCAGGCAATACACATACCCAAAACCGTGGATAACGACTTACCGATCACCGACAATTGTCCCGGTTTTGGCTCAGTCGCCAAGTACATCGCAATTTCAGCGCTCGAGGCTTCGTTTGACGTTAAATCGATGGCCAAGACTTCGACCAAGGTATTCATCCTTGAAGTCATGGGGCGCCATGCTGGATGGATCGCTGCCGCCGGTGGATTGATCGAAGATTACGGAATTCCGGTATTGCTGCTGTTTCCGGAGGTGGATTTCGATCACGACAAGTTCGTAAAGGCAGTGCAGGCCAAGGTCGATACTCACGGTTATTGCACAGTCGTGGTCTCCGAAGGTGCACGGAGCGCGGATGGCAGCTTCCTTGCCGAGCAGGGTACCCGGGACGCTTTCGGGCATGCGCAGCTCGGTGGTGTCGCCCCGGTCGTTGCCAACATGGTTAAAGAGGCGCTTGGTCACAAGTTCCACTGGGCCGTGGCCGATTACCTGCAGCGCTCGGCACGTCACATCGCCTCTGCTACTGACCTCGAACAAGCATATGCATTGGGCCGGGCCGGCGTGGAAATGGCGCTGGCGGGGAAGAATGCAATCATGCCAACCATCGAGAGGATTTCGAACAACCCGTATCAATGGCAGGTCGGTAGCGCGGCCCTGGCCGATGTGGCCAATGTCGAGAAAACCATGCCGCTCGACTTCATTAGCGAGGACGGTTTCGGAATAACCCAAAAATGTCGCGACTATCTCTACCCGCTGATCCAGGGTGAGGCTTATCCCGACTATGATGATTGTGGGATGCCGCGTTATGTGGCACTGAAAAACGAACTGACAGATAAAAAACTCGACAATTTCGATCTCTAGTTAATGCACAGGATTGTATTTGCCGGATGACGATTTACTCGCCTGTATATTCTTACTCGTTTAGCTATAATCTCCACCCTTTTCACCGAGTGGCCTTATCATGATCCTGGACCGGGTTAGCAGCGGCACCAACATACCCGATGACATTAACGTCATTATCGAAATTCCGTCGCACAGCGATCCGGTCAAGTATGAAGTGGATAAAGACACCGGCGCAATGTTTGTCGATCGCTTCATGGGAACGTCAATGCACTACCCCTGTAACTACGGTTATATCCCGAAAACACTGTCCGAGGATGGAGATCCCACCGACGTACTGGTAGTAACACCGATCCCGGTAATCAGTGGCTCGGTAGTTCGGGTCAGGCCACTGGGTATGCTATGCATGACCGACGAATCCGGCAAGGATTCGAAAATAATCGCGGTGCCAATCGATAAGCTTTCGAGCCTGTATTCGGGTATGAACAGCGTTCATGACCTGCCCAGGTCTCTGCTCGATTCTATCGCGCATTTTTTCGATCATTACAAGGACCTGGAAGCAGGAAAATGGGTTGAAATCGACGGCTGGGTCGATAACGATGCAGCCAAACAGGAAATCCTCGACTCCATCGAGCGCTACAAAAGCGCCTCCACCTAGCTTCCTCGGCCTTCACCGCAGGCTTTAAAAAAAACCCCTTCGAACGGTGCGGACACCGGGATGTCTTTTCAGAATCGCCGTAAATACATCCATGTAGGCTCGCGTGCGACATCCCTGTCGCACAGCGTTCTGAAAAGACATCCCGGTGCCCGCACCTTGGTAATTTCAGCTGTTGAAAAACAGTTTTTGAACCCCTTTCCCGAGGATTGGTAAAAATTTTGAAGGTAACCGAGGAAGCTCCTTGTGACGTAAAGGCAGGGTGCCGAAAAAGCACTGATTTTAGAGGGTCAGGCCGCATGGATGCGGTGGTCCGACACATCGGCTGTGGCGAGTCGAGGCATGGACGCCGAGTCTCGCCTTGCCCTTCAAAATCAGTGCTTTTTCGGGAAGCCGCAGGCCACCCAGCCAGTCGCAAGGAGCTTCCTCGGTTGCCTTCCAAGTTTTTTACCAATCCTCGGGAAAAGAGTTCAAAAACTGTTTTATAACAGCCGAAATCACTAAGGTGTGGTCATCGGAAACTCTTCTCAGAACGCTGCGCAACAGGGATGTTGTGATACGGCACACCGGGCGCAAGCCTACACGGATGTATCGGTACGGCGATTCTGAAAAGAGTTTCCGATTGCCGCACCGTTCGAAGGGCCACCAGGTGAGGTGGTTACTCTTTGCCGAAGAGCATGGCGCGTTCATCCGAGCCAACTTCGGTGACGGCGCGTAATTCGGTATAGTCGATATGGCAGATACAGTTTCGACCTGACTGCTTCGCTTCGTACAGGTATTTATCGACCGAATCGACGAAATCAACCAGATCTAGGATGCTGGTTTTCATGTAAACACTGGCACCCATACTCGCAGTCAAATTGATTTCACCATCGTCGATCGGTACCGGGCTATTGGCAATTTGTTCACGGATCCGGTCCGCTACCTTAACTGCAAGATTCAGGTGGGTCTCCGGAAAAATCATCGCGAACTCTTCACCTCCGTAGCGGAAAACAATATCTGTGGTTCGCACTTCGCTTTTCAGAATATCCGCCAAATGCTTGAGCACCTGATTTCCCGTTTCATGACCATAGGTGTCATTCACCGCTTTAAAATGGTCAAGATCTGCCAACACCAGGCTGGTCGGAATGCCGCTACGCTTGGAGCGATCCATTTCCGCCTGCAATATTGTCTTGAAATGACGAAAGTTAAACAGCCCCGTTAAAGCATCGGTCGACACCAGGTCCGACAGTTCGTCGATCTGCTTGCGCATGTTTTCGACTTCATCCAGCCATTCGCAACTGGTTTCACCGACTGGACATTTCGGTGGCGTGACGTCTGATTCACTCATTTTTATTAAGTTCTTCGAGACGCTCCCTTGCTTCAGGGGTTGCGCCAGGCCCGGCTATTACCTTGATGTCACGTGGTCGTAAAACTTCGCCCACAGTTGAAAATACCTGGACTCTAGATATCGGTTCACCCTGGGCGCGGTCGAGAAAAATGACCGGTACGTTATCTTCCCCAAACACCCATTTGTCACCCCATTGAGATAACGCCACCAGCATTGGCAACATGTCTTTTCCCTTGTTGGTCAGTATATATTCATGCCGCTTTGCTCCTTCCTTGACGGGTACTCGGTCCAGGATCTCGTTAGCGCAAAGTCTTTTCAACCTGGCGGTGAGTATGTTACGCGCAATTCCGAGGCGCCCCTGAAATTCTTCGAACCGACGCGTACCCAGGAATGCCTCGCGAACAATCAGCATCGACCACCCTTCCCCGATAATATCAAGTACATGGCCTACAGACAGTTTTAGCGGGTCATACTTATCAGGTTTTAACATTAGTTCAGATATTTCGAATGATTGATAGATTAATTCAGGAACCGACGGAGTAGCTATTTTTTCTAGTTCACTCTCACTACCATTGATGCCATCAGTTTTGCTTCAAAACTTTTAACTCATTCCAGGACATAGGTCAACCGCTCTCATCAGATTCCAGCGCCCCGGAATTGCTGGTTTCAAAGCGCGGTAATTCATCATTGATTTGATAATACTTAGCCGCCTCGGACACGTAAACATGCCCTATTGTTTTCAGCTCGCCACTGTCATCCAGTGAACCTGCCGATACGGCTACTTTGTCGCGATCATCGCGCGCATCCCAAAACAGGCTTGCACCACAACGATTACAGAATCCGCGATAGGTATCCGGAGATTCATCATGGTACCACTGCAAAGTCTGCTGATTGATTAACGACAGGTCGGACCGATTCACCGAAGTATAAGCGGCAAAATGACCGTGGGTGCGTCGGCAATTTTCACAATGACAGTTAATGATATCCCGGCATGCTCCGGTAAGCTGATAACGGACGCCGCCACACAGGCATCCTCCCGACAGAATCTCGTGGCCGCTTTTATTCATCGAAAATCTCGCCTATCGGCATAATTTCGTCAAAAGAATGTATTGCGTCGAAACTATTTATCTCACGCCGCGGGGCCTGAGAGTCAGGCTGATAGATTGCAAGCAAGCTGGCAATACCATACTCGCGAGCCGATTGTAACGCATGCAAATTATCATCTATCAATAATGTCCGTTGAGCTTTAAACGGGTGGCGTTTGTGCACTTCATGCCAACATTGCGGATCTTCCTTGGGCAGGGAAAATTCATGTACGGTTATGAGACGATCAAATTTATGCGCCAGTTGAGTTTTATCCATCTTCAACGCCAGGCTATCGTGATGGGCATTGGTAACCATGACGACATCTTTTCTGGCGGCGCGCAAAGCGTCGAGGAAATCGATACAAAACGGACGTATTGCCACTTTGTGGCTGACCTCATGCTTTAACTCAACCACGTCGATCCCGAGCATTTCACTCCAGTAATCGGTTGAATACCAGTTCAGGCTACCCTCTATTTTACGGGTCTGCGTGACAATGTGATGCTTTGCGGCCTGAGGTTCAACACCCTTAATCTCCGCGTAACGCAGTGGCAGATACTCCTGCCAGAAATAGTTGTCAAAGTGCAGGTCCAGCAAGGTGCCATCCATATCGAGTAGCACTGTTTCGATACCCTGCCAGTCGACCATTATTGTAACCCCAGGTTAACCAGTAAGGTCGATTTTCGGGAATCTAGAGATCGCGCGCGACGCGTATCCCGACATTGTATTGGCCTTTACCACTTTTGAATTTTTCGCGATTTTCCACGCGCATTGAATTGGCAGGACTGCCATAGGCGCCACCACGGACCACTCGAACATCACAGTCGCCCCCCTCCCAAACGCCACCATCACTGGGAGCATCATTATAATTAGGGTGGTAACAATCATGCACCCATTCAAAGACATTACCGGCGGTATCGTACAATCCGAAAGCATTCGGCTTGTAGGTACCCACCTTGGCCGGTTTACTGGTACTGAAATCGCTCTTGCAATCGAAACAATGCGCATTACCAACCCCGGGCTTTAGGCCCCACCAGAACGAGCTTGTCGTGCCGGCGCGTGCGACATACTCCCATTCCGCTTCGGATAGCAAGCGATACTTCATACCGGTTTGCTTGCCCAATCAGCGCGCATAAGCGACCGCATCATCCCAGGACACATCGACAACCGGGTGCGTCTTGACGTCCCAGCCATTATTATTTGGTTTTTTGCGTCCGGTCGCAGCGGCAAAGCGATAATATTCGGCGAAGGTTACCTCGTAAACCGAAACCATAAAGGACGAAACCTGAACTTCACGTCGAGGAACTTCATCTGGTGAAACAATTGACGATGCACCCCCCATGCGGAAACTTCCCGCGGGCACTTTTATCATGGTTGGGCCGTTACCGCCGGATTTGAGGCGATCCCTGAATACATCCGCCTTATCCACGTATACCGGTTCAGGTTCAACTACCGGCTCCGGTTCAGGTTCAACTACCGGTTCAGGTTCAGGGTCCAATACTGGTTCAGGCTCGGTCTGCAACTCGGTTTCGATCGTCTGAGTGGTCGTTTCCACGATTTCAGTACCTTTTTCCACCGCGTCATCAATGAAGCCTTTTTGCCAGGCAAAATAACCGCCACCACCCAAAAGACCTATTACGATCAACCAGACCAACCATTTATACGAGCGGGGTTCTCTTGGTTCCTCGGGGATCCTGATTTCGGCAACGCGCGCTACTGGTTCCGCGGGAGGTAGTGACTCGGCCTCACCCGAATCTCGATCATGCCTGGCGTCGCGTTCCTTGATATCGACAACAATCAGGGTGGTGTTGTCCTGATTGATTTTGTTCGCATCTTCGACCGCTTTCAACAATGCATAGACACATTCTTTCGCAGTCGCCGACCAGGATGAGTACTGGATAATTGCTCCGGCCCCGAGAGTATCGAGTCCGTCGCTCGCCACGATGACGCGATCGCCGGGTCGAAGCTTGATTGGAGTTTCAGAGACATCGATGCTGCTAATTTCTTCACCGGTCATCGCGCTCATCAGCATGTTACGTGACATGCCCGCCTGCTCGTCGATCTCCATGCCCTGCTCTTTCATCATGTCGAGATAGGCACCATAGCTGTGATCAGCATTTTGCTTGATCAACTCGCGGTCACGAATCAGGTATAGATGACTATCGCCAACACTGACCCAGTAAAGATTATTGTCCTGCACGTACGCGGTAACCATGGTGCAGCCCATGCCCCGCAGCGCCGGGGTTTCCTTAACCGAAGCTCGAATCTGATCGTTGGAACGGTTCAGCGCATCAGTAAGAACTTCCGCTACGTCGTCGGTTGGAAAGTTCCCTTGAAACGTTTTGTTGAAAGTTGCAACTACCATGTTGCTCGCAACATTGCCCGCAGCATGACCGCCCATACCATCGGCCATGATAATCAGTGAGCATACATCGCCATTATCAGCCTCACCCAGCTGATTGACCATGTAAGCGTCTTCCTGATAGTCGCGTGCACCATCGATTTGATCGCTGGCAATATCGAATTCAACTTTCATGATGTGATTATATTTATCGTGTTTCGCGCAATAAGAACTATAGCAGTATAGTTAAATTTAATTCTAGTTTATCGGGGATAAGCCTATAAAAACACTATCAAATCTAAAATGAGACATAGGCCTGCTGCTGGCCCGAAAAAAACGGTTGATACCCAGTTTTCTTGAACAGGCGCAGCGGTAAATAGAGATTTTCGGTTAGATCAGCCCAATTCCTCCACTGCCAGGCGATACACTTACTGTCTTCCCTCACGATCAGTGATCGCACATCAGCACATTCTGCCTCAAAATACAGGGATAATGAATGTTTATGCGCCGCAAAGATATTGTTGGTAATACCGACGAATCGAAGTTCCTGCAACTGCAAACCGGTTTCTTCGCACACCTCGCGACGCGCGGCTTGCTCGGGTGATTCGCCGGTGTCGATCCATCCTCCAGGTAACTGCCATCTAAACCCATTTTCTCCGGACTTGCGCTTGCCACACAATACCTTTTGCCGATGAGTTACGACAACCGCTACACCACATGCGACCGCGGCATTTTTTGTATCGATATTACTCCCCCTCCTCGTATCGCCCGCCATTTGAACTCTATGGTATATTGCGAGTCTATCCTGGATCAATCACTAGACTAATTAAACAAATGCGTGACACCTGGCCTTTACTAAAAATGACTGATTTTCCGGAAGTAACCCGTAATGCTCTCGAAATTTTACAGGTAAATCTTGGTTACCTGTGTAACCAGTCATGTTTGCATTGCCATGTCGCCGCAGGACCCACACGCAAGGAACTAATGGAGCGGGAAAACGTCCAGTATATACTCGACGTGCTGACTCACTCATCGGTTCACACACTGGATCTTACCGGTGGCGCTCCTGAAATGAATCCCATGTTCAGGGAACTGGTCGTCGCAGCTCGCGAGCGCGATATTACGGTTGTTGACCGTTGCAACCTGACCATTCTGCTGGAACCCGGGTTCGAGGATACCGCTGAATTTCTCGCCGAGAACGAGATTCAGATTGTTGCCTCGCTACCTTGCTACATCGAAGACAATGTTGATGGCCAGCGCGGCAAGGGCGTTTATCAAAAAAGCATGCAGGCCCTGCAACGCCTCAACCAGTTGGGATACGGAAAGGACGGCAGCAAACTCACTCTGACCCTGGTATATAACCCGATCGGCCCCTACCTGCCACCCTCACAGCAAGCACTTGAGCAGGACTATAAAAAGTTTCTCGCCGAAAAATTCGAGATAGAATTCAACCAGCTTTTCACGATTACCAATATGCCAATCGCTCGTTTTGGCAGCACCCTAATTTCAAAGGGCGAGTTTGAGAACTACATGAACCTGCTCAAGGATTCTTTCAGTGTCGCGAATTTGCAGGGACTAATGTGTATCAATCAGCTCAGTATTGACTGGCAGGGATTCGTTTACGACTGTGATTTCAACCAAATGTTAAACATGAACATCCGTCATCCTGAAAATCAACGAAAACTGCATATCAGCGATATCCTGAAGACCAGCCTGGAAAAAATTCCCGTATTAATTGCCGATCATTGTTACGGCTGCACCGCGGGCCAGGGTAGCAGTTGCGGCGGAGCCCTTGCCTGATAATCCACAGTTCAGCATCATAATCCCGGTTCTGAACGAAGCAGCTTATCTCGATCATAACCTCGCCCGGTTGTTTGCATTAGAGGGTGTCGCAGACCTCTGTGAAATTATTATCTGTGACGGGGGCAGCGAGGATGAAAGCCTGGAAATCGTAAAGCAATATGCCTGTCGTATTGTCCATAGCGATGCGGGAAGGGCGCGGCAGATGAACATCGCCAGCCAGGCAGCACGAGGTGAGTTTTTGTTGTTCCTGCATGCCGACAGCACCCTGCCAGCAAACTTTTTTGACAGTTTCGATGCCAATGCCGAGTGGGGATTTTTTCGTCTGCGCTTAAATGGCGGCGCATCCATTTACCGGGTTATCGAATCTGCGATCAACCTGAGAACTCGCCTGAGTCAGGTAGCAGGTGGGGACCAGGGACTTTTTTTTAAGCGGTGTTTCTTCCAGTCACTTGACGGTTATCCAAAGATTCCGCTGATGGAAGATATCGCGATATGTAAAATGGCGCGGCGCAAGGCCAAACCCGTTATCATCGACAGGGCAATTACGAGCTCTAGTCGGCGTTGGCAGGAAAACGGGATTATCAAGACAGTATTTCTGATGTGGACCTTGCGCCTGGCCTTCTGGCTGGGCGTTGATCCGCAACGCCTGTACAAGATTTACTACCCGCAACAGGGATAATATAAAGCATGATTTCGCTAGGTATCTTCGCCAAACCACCCCAACCAGGTTCGGTTAAGACCCGCTTGATACCTGATATTGGTGCCGTCAAGGCTGCCAGTGTTTACCGTTACTGTCTTGAATATACGCTTGAGGTTACCCAGCAATCGGGGCTAGATTACCGACTCTACCTGAGCGAAGTCAGCGATGATGCGCTGTTTCAGGACGAAGAACACTCTGTACAAAGAGGGCACGATCTGGGCACGCGCATGTTCAACGCATTTAAAGACCTGCTGTCAACAGGTACTGACGGAGCATTGATTATCGGATCGGATTGCCTGGATATTACTGCCAGACACCTGCAGCATGCAGCTGAGGCACTCGCCGACCACGAACTGGTACTGTTGCCTGCACTTGATGGCGGTTATGCACTGATCGGATGTACCCGCATTAATCCGGGGTTATTTAGCCATGTCCGCTGGAGCTCCAAAGACGTACTCAAGCAAACCGTTGCCAATGCCAGAAATCTGGACTACCGCGTCAGTTTACTTGAAACTGTACGGGATATTGATACGCTGCAGGACCTGGAACAATACCCCGAATTGCTCGCCCTGATCGCTTCAAGTTGATGCTTTACTCGCTGGTAAAACCAATACTATTTTCTCTCGACCCAGAACTGGCACACGATATCAGCCTGCAGACATTGCAGCAGTTACACCGCATACTTCCCACCAACCGGATCGAGAAACCTACCCGGGTGATGGGTCTCGATTTCCCTAATCCGGTCGGCCTTGCCGCCGGCCTGGATAAAAATGCAGACTATCTCGATGGCCTCGGCAAACTCGGCTTTGGCTTTATCGAAGTCGGCAGTGTTACCCCCAGGGCTCAACCTGGCAACCCAAAGCCGCGGGTTTTCCGTCTGTCACGTCATCAGAGTTTGATCAACCGTATGGGCTTTAACAACAACGGAGTCGATCACTTGCTGGAACGGGTTGGCGACAAGTCTCGCGATTTTGTACTGGGTATCAATATCGGCAAGAATCTGAGCACTCCGGTCGAGCAGGCTTTGTCGGACTACTGCCTGGTATATGAAAAAGTCTATAGCAAGGCCGACTACATCACGATAAACATATCTTCACCCAATACACCCGGGCTACGCGATCTGCAAAACGAGGCGGCACTCGATGATTTGCTGGCGGGAATCAGTCAGTTACGCGCCCGGCTCGAAGACCAGCATCAATTTCATCGCCCTTTGGCTGTCAAGCTTTCCCCGGACCTGGGTCACGACGCGATCCCTGTGATTGCTGATCTACTGCGCAAGTATGCGGTGGACGGAGTGATCGCAACCAACACCACGGTTTCGCGAGACAGGGTAGAGGGACACAAGCTGTCCGACCAAAAAGGCGGCTTGAGTGGCGTGGCATTGCAGCACAAATCACGACAGCTGTTAAGGGCTTTTTACGGGGAACTGGGTGACGATATTCCGATTATTTCGGTCGGAGGTATCGATTCAGTCGAGGAAGCTAAACTACGATTTGAACTTGGTGCTAAACTAATACAAATATACACCGGCCTGATCTATCGTGGCCCGGGACTGGTCAAAACTATCGCTCAATCGCTATAAGCGTGATCCTCGGAGTTGGAGACAAGCTAGACAATGGATTCGATGGTTTCATTGAAAGATGCACGAGATTATTTGCTGAATCTTCCCCGGCAACTCGACGAGTATCTTGACGACGATTACCGCAACGGCCTGAATAATCTGCTCGATAAATTCGTCGAGTTTTTTAATATTGTTGCCAGCATAAACCTGCGTGCGAATGAAGACAGGATCATCAAGGCGTCTGAGGCCACTGAAATCAGTGACTACGGTTTTGTCTTGCTACTGAAATTAATCGATCTGATGGAGCGGCTTGACTTACCCCATAAGCGCAAGGAGGTTGAACAGATATCATTGGTAGTCGCGCGCTGGACGATTAGTTACAACGGAACAATAAACTATCTGGAACCGGTCGTTAACGCGATTGCGCAACTCGCCAATCTGATGCAGGAAAAGGAGGCGCTACTGGCGCTGTCAGACCTGATCGCCGACATCGTCGATCACTGTTCGCAGGACCTCAAAATGGACCAGGGTGACAGCGAGGAACTCAGACCGTGGCGTTTGTTGCACATCAATCGTGGAATCGTGGCGACTCGCACCCATGATCTCGAGGTTATGAAAAAGGCCTTTGATGAGTTCCTTATTTACTTGCCACAGGAAGCAACCGGCTTTTTTGCGGAAGGGATGAAGGAGATGGATGCGCTCGATTACCCACCTCATGTGCGCAAGGTAATGGAGTCATACTTCAACCAGACCCCGTCGGTGCGGATTCACTAGGTAATCAAAGATAAGACTAGTCGTTATGTAGATTCAAGGCTAACCAGGTAGCCACTGTATTTGCGAATATTGATCACACCATTGTCGAGAATCAGGTACTGCCCTTTAATTGCCTCGAGTAAACCTTCGACCTGCGCCTGCTTATCAAGGTTGAAACTATTGATTTTGACTGGATATTTGAGTGCAGGGTAATCCAGCTTCACGACTTTTTCCGGGCTGGCTAACTCCTCCGCGTCGTCAACTAAATCAACATCGAGTTCCGCCTTTACCAGTGGCCAGACCGTTGCGTATACCTGGTATAAATCGATTTCATCAACTTCATTTTTAAGCATATTGCGCCAGTTGGTCCTGTCGTTGACATGCTGTTTGAAAGCATGCTCTATTAATCCGGCATGATACCGTTTCGATACCCGCAAGATGGGTATGGCCTGTATGGCACCCTGGTCGATCCATCGGGTCGGCACCTGGTTTTCTCGGGTTATGCCGATTTTGACGCCAGAAGTGTTAGCAAGATAAATAATATGTGGACGCATACAATGTGACAGGGCCCACTCAGGTTCGCGGCAAGTGCCCAGATGAAAATGACACTTCTCGGGTGAAACGATACAGAGGTCGCATTGCGCGAGACTTCTGAAGCAGGGATAGCAATAACCCTGGCTAAAGCTTTTCCTGGTGATGCGACCGCAATGAATGCATTCAATTTGCTGCAGGTATTCAATTCTGACTGGCTTACCCAGCCAGTCGTTCAAGACTAGCTGCTGGCCACCCAGTTCGAGACGGTAACTGACCGGGTTGGTTGCCTCGGCATGCATCTTGTGCAGGTTGCCCTGAAATTTCAACGGCGGCTTTCCAGGCGGAAGACTGATTCGCGCAGTGCGGTTAACCCCACTTTACGCCAGCGTGGACGCTCATCGATGATCTCGTTAGCTTCCAACAGGTCAATCGAAAACGCGTTTTTATAATGCTGGATAACTTCATCTGTCGGCACTGAAAATGGCGGTCCCAGCATTTCCGACTGATCGTATTCAAGCGTAATCAAAAGCATGTTACTAGCCTGCGGTATAATCGAGATCATATGCTCATAGTAGCGCGGCCGATCCGTGAGCTCCATTGCAATCAACGCAGCACGGTCATAAATGAAACGGCAGGCACTTAAATCATCATGTCGCAAGTCGTAAAAATCGCCCTGCAACAGCCTGATATTTCCTGAGGTATATATCGCAAATCGATCCGACTCTACGCGCTCACAGTCGAGCGAGTTCTCTTCAAAAAAACTTTCGATTGCCAACTGCGATAGTTCTATGCCGATCACTTCGAAACCCTGCTGTGCAAGCCAGGTTATATCCAGCGCCTTGCCACATAATGGCAGAAAAACAGATGCGCCCGCCGGCACAACAAACTGCGGCAAGTAGGTTTTTAAATATTGATTGACGGCAGGCTCGTGAAAACCGATGCGATTTTCCTTCCAGCGATCCAACCAGTGCTGATTATCGACCATTAAAATACAATATGAACCTGGTTAAGGGATCTCCGCTAGAGTCTGACTTTGACACAGTTACGGCCGTTTTTCTTGGCGACGAACAATGCCATATCGGCTCGCTTCACCATCGAAGGATAATCGCCGGTATCATCTGTAATCGCTGCCAATCCGATGCTCAGGGTGGCTTTCTTTTCTCCGTAAGCTGTTTTGTAATGTGCGTCAGCAACATATTCACGCAGCGATTCGGCAAATTTTTCAGCCGCATTCATATCTACCCTCGGCAATAATACACTCAGGCCATTCTGGCCGTACCGACCCAGAATATCTTTCTCCTTATCGACCTTGGAGAAAATATACTTGACGATTGCTGCGAATACTTTGTAGGCAACCTGGTCGCCGTCCTCTTCACGCAACTTGGACAAGCCATCGACTTCAATAATCAGAACTGATAAAGGCTCACCTTCAACCGCGGCTGTGCGATAACGATCAACCGCTATTTTATCCGCATTTTCACGGCTCATCAGCGTAATGGTTCTCTTGGCCGATTCCTCTTGCTGCTTGATTTCCTGTACTACTTCTTTAGGCACCAGAGTCTGGTCAGAATCGATGAAGCTATGGTCCGTCATCTCCATATCCTTGCTCTCCGAAGACGCAGCCGTGATAGTGGATGTAATGGTTTTTTCTTCTTCCTGCCTTGGACTGATTACTGGATCCGGACTCTCAGGCCTGATTACGGGATCAGCCTTCTTTGGCCTGATTGCGGGTTCAGGTGCCATCCGTCCCACAACCATCGCCGAGTTACGAGTCGAACGTTTGAAAATCAGCATCGCTTGCGCAGCAATACTAACGCTGGCGATCGTATCCAGCTCATCAAAAGGTTCTGATTCACGTCGCAGGCTTATGACGCCGAGCAAGCGAGAATCATTGAAGACCGGCACATCGAGGCGATACGAAATAAAGCGTTGCTTTTCCATTCCCAGAAAACCTTTCACGGTTTCATGCTCGGCGCTGGTCGTAGCCTGGCGGGTCTGAGTCAACTTGCCCAGCAAGTCCTCTGACCAAAATGTCTTGTCATCATCCTCAAACAGCTCACCTTCGATTTTATCTGCAACCGGTTTCGGTCCCTGTCCTTCGAGAGAAGTCAGGATATAGGAATCGAACTCAATTACAGGCTCGAGATGCTTCTTCAGCAAAGCAATCAACTCCTTAAAATCAAGAATCCCGCTTAAGGCCATATCCAGATCGATTAGTGTAAACGCCCATAACTCCTGGCGATTAGTCATGCTTTTATTGAGTTCGGTCTGAAGGAACAGCATGCGACGATTGCGTTCGGCCAAATATCCGACATAGGCACCAAGAAACACTGCGGCCAACAACAGCACCGACACCAGCGAAATCCAGAATCCGGAAACATCGGTGGCAAACATCGCACCGATAAACAAGAGCACCATTAGCGCATTTAACGACAGCGTAATAACCATGCGCAGCAATTTCAAACTGCCCAGCCAGATGATGAACAGCACGAATTCCAATGCGTGGTAGGCACTATACTTCTGTGTAAACACTGCAACAATGACAATTCCCATCGCCAACAGGCCATTACCTACCAGACGAATCTTGGGGTAGTGAAGCTCGACCGAAAAACGGCTTAATAATAAATTGGCAAGTGCCAGGATCGCGGCCAGCAAGTATCCATACATGGGTAACTGGACATCATGGCCGAAGGCTCGGAACTCAAGATACGCAAAGGCAAGACATAAGAAAAATAACGCTCCGGAAGCAATAAGGCTCGAACTGCGGCCAAGCTGTTCCTGCATGTCCCGATATTTGGCTTCGGTTTCCGCTTTCTGGAACTGAATTCCAAATGATTTTTGATACCTGTTAATCAGGTCTTGCGACACTCTACGTTACCTTCTAAATGTGACCACGTAAAACATACCAGATTCAAATCCCTGTATTTTTAAAGCGAGATTCAATTGTCTTCGTCACTGTTAGTACGGACTATGTATAGACCATTTTTAAATCCCCGCGTTGCAAGGCATCCTGATGCCCTGCAGAACTGGTTGCCTTAATTTCCCGGGAAATTCCCTGAAAATAGGAGAAAGCGGTATTGAGTATAGCTTATTTTCATTACTTTCAAAGGCTTATGTGATTTTGTTCATATTCCACTTAAGCGCAATCTTTACCCTTTAATATTTTTACCACACCAATGCAGGCACTGGCTATACTGGTGGCCGATGCGATTTGGAGGCCCAGTAGAAACACGATGATCCAGTTACTTTTTCAACAACAATATTTGTTGTTTGTATTGATCGCATTTGCATTGATACTCTCACTAACATTTCACGAATTCGGTCATGGCAAAGTAGCCTCATTGATCGGTGACGATACCGCCAGGCGCGCGGGTCGACTGACTTTAAATCCGATTCCACATATCGATCTACTCGGATTACTAATGGTGCTCACTATTGGTATCGGATACGCAAAACCAGTACCCACCGACCCTCGCAAGTTTCGTACTCGTTGGGGAACCCTGATGGTTGCCGCTGCTGGGCCAGGTATGAACCTGTTGCTGGCAATCGTAACAATTAATCTATATGCGATTGGTATGAAAGCGGGTTGGGGGTTGTTTCAAACCGAGGTCGCTTATTTCTTCTTTACCTACCTGGCACTGATAAACATGTTGTTAATGTTGTTCAATCTATTACCGATTGGTCCATTGGATGGGAGTTACATCCTTCCCTACGCCTTGCCAAGAGAAATGGCGCTCAAATACCTGCAAATCAATCAACGCTATGGTACTTACGCGCTGCTCGGCCTGATTGCACTCAACTTTCTCGGGGTACCGGTATTTCAAACGCTATGGAAGCTTGGAGAATTCATGCTGGGCATCATCCTGCTGGTTTAGCCCTCTAATGAAAAGCCCGGGGTTTGATCAGTTCGACTGAGACCTCGTGTTCAATTGGCCGATCATCACGGCGAAGCGGCAACAGGTTTGCGCCTGATTCAAAATCGAAAACACGTTTTACCAGTATCGAGTGTGACTCATTAACCCTTTGTAAACGGCCAACAACACAGAGGAAAGGTTGGTGGTCGACCAGGCGATAAAACCGCGCATAAGTCTGCGGTGTAAAGGCTAGGTTGAAAAATCCGGTTTCATCTTCGAGCGTGACGAATACCATGCCCTTCGCTGATCCCGGAGACTGTTTCACCAACACCATTCCGAACGCAAAAATATCTTTGCCCGCGGGTAATTCAATCAGGCGGTTCGCAACGGTAAATTTCTCAACCGCTACCGGGTACGGCCACTGCTCCTGTTTTATTACCGCTACGGGATGTTTTTTGAGACTGGTTTTAAAGGCTCTGAAATCTTTTTGAATCGATTCGATTTTTGCTTCAGGTTTCCAGTCGATACTGTCATCGACCTCATCCAGCATCGGTTGATAAGGTGCAGCTTCAGATTTCCATAAAGCCTGTGAGCGTGAATCCCCGGCCTCAGTGAACAGGTCTGACGCCGCTAAAGCTGTTAATTGGTCTCGCGCCAAATGACAGTCATGCACAAACTGCTCAAAACTCTGCCAGCCATTTGAAGCAATGCGTTGCTGAATTATTTTATCAACCGTTGATTCTGAGAGACCATTAACAAGGCGAAATCCAAGACGTATGGCATATGCTTTCTGTGACGAAGTTGTTTCAAGCTGATGATCCCAATGCGAATGGTTTAATGATATCGGTAATAATTGAATACCTTCGCGTTTCGCTGACTGTAATAAGGCGTGGGGTGAGTAAAAGCCCATCGGTTGCGAATTCAATACGGAAATATAAAACGCGGCCGGAAAATGACATTTCAGGTAACAGGAGGCATAGGCGATCAATGAGAATGAAACCGCGTGAGATTCCGGAAATCCATACTCGGCAAAGCCTTTCATCTGTCCGAGTATCTGTTCAGCAAACTCCGGCTTAACATTATTTTCGTGCATACCTTTCTCAAGCTTGACTAACAGGGGATTCAGATCCCGGTTAAAGTCCTTGATCCCCCATGATCCGATTTTCTTGCGCAACTCATTGGCTTCACCAGCGGTGAAATTACCAACCGCGATCGCAATACGCATTGCCTGCTCCTGGAAAATGGCAATCCCCAGGGTGCGTTGCAGAATTGGTCTCAGGCGTTCATCCGGGTAAGTAACCGGCTCCAGTCTTTCTCGACGCGCAAGATAGGGATGAATAACATTACCCTGGATTGGACCGGGTCGAATAATCGCAACCTCAATAACCAGGTCATAAAAACAGGCCGGTTTCAAACGCGGTAACATCGACATCTGTGCGCGTGATTCAATCTGGAATACTCCAACCGTATCGGCCTTCTGGATCATTGTATAGGTCGGCTGATCATCATCCGGAATCGAGTCCAGGCTTAAGGGCATATCATAATAATGTTCGATGTAATCGAAACATTTTCGGATTGCCGATAGCATGCCAAGACTTAAAATATCGATTTTAAAAAATCCCAGTGCCTCGATATCTTCTTTACTCCACTGAATCACGCTGCGCCCAGCCATCGATGCAGGTTCCTGTGGCAACAGGCAGTTCAGCGGTTTATCGGCAAGCATAAATCCACCCGAGTGAATCCCGAGGTGGCGTGGAAATCCGTGCAGTTTTTTGCTGAGTTGCATCCATAACTTCCAGCTAATTTTCGGCGCCTGCGGATTTTCATTTTCATGATCATTTTTAAGTGCCATGACAATGTTTTCGGTACCGCTACCACGATAGTATCGACTCGAAGCGATCTTTGACATTTGCTGGAGCAACCTGTCATCGGCCCCTAGTGCCTTGCCAACCGCACGCAATGATCCCTTCCCTCTAAAGGTAATAACATTGGCCACCATTGCGGCACGATCACAACCATAACGCTGATAAATGTACTGGATCACCTCTTCACGCCGCTCATGTTCGAAGTCGACATCGATATCGGGTGGATCACCACGCTCCATGCTGACAAAGCGCTCGAACAATAAATCAAAATGATCCGGATTGACGGAGGTTATTCCAAGCACGAAACAAACACTGGAGTTAGCTGCAGAACCTCTTCCCTGGCATAAGATCTGCTGTCGCCTTGCCCAGCTGACAATATCCCACACCGTTAAAAAATAATCTGCAAAGTTAAGCTTCTCGATCAAAATCAGCTCGTGCTCAATCTGTCGCTGAATCTTTTCGGGCGGCTTGTGATTGAATTTCTCCTGTACCCCTACGTTTACCAGAAACTGCAGGTAAGACTGGGCATCATGCCCATCGGGAATCATTTCCCTGGGATAGTGATAACCCAGTTGATCGAGATCGAATTGACAGGAAAGGTTTAATGACTGAGACAAACCCAATGACCTGCGATAACCCGGGATCACAGAGTACAAACGCTGCAATTCGTTCGCTTGATGCAGGCAACGTTCGGCGTTGGGGAAAAAATGCTGCTGACATTGATCGAAAACCCGGTTAGTACGAATCGCCTGCAGTAAATCGCTGACGCATTTTTGCTGACGGTTATGGAAAAAAACATCCTGCGTCAGAATATATTCGAGCTGATGAAGCCTTGCGGTTTCAAGCGTTGTTTTTATCCAGCGGTCTTCCGCTGGATGAAGGTGACGGCTGATAGCAAGATAATAACGCCCATCGAATAGCTGTTTGAGTTCATTGTGATGACTAGCGCCCTTGTTAGAACGAATTTGACCCCGCATCGGTTGAATCGCAAATAGGCCTTCGACATCACTGTTCAGCAAGTATGCCATTGGGAGATTGGCATAATCCTTACCCTCGCGGTGCGCATAACTTAACAGGACATTAAGATTGGTATAACCCCGATGATTCAGTGCTACCAGCACCAGCGTATCTTGCAATAGTAAAGGTAAATCGTGATCAGCTTGAAAATGTATTTCTGCACCATAATTCAGCTTCAATCCCTGGTGTAGATGATTTTTTTTTAGGTAGTCGAGTTCACGATAACATCGTGCAAGCCCATACGCGCCATCGAAGTCATTAATACAGAGAGACTGATAGCCAAGCGAATTAGCCCGCTCGATTAAATCCTTCGGATGTGACGCTCCATGTAGAAAGCTGAAATTGGTTTTGCAGAGCCATTCATTGAAGTTGCTGAACATCCCGGGGCATCTAACAAAATTCGCCTTGTTTAAACCACTCGCCATCCTGGGTCCGGTATACCCAGCTGGACCTGCCGTTATGATCTTTCAGGATAAAATAATCACGTATCGACTGTAACGCATCCTCACTCAACCACCATTGGCTGGAATTTCGCTCGAGAAAAATCTTTTGTACCGCAGTCGGATTTTCGATGGGTTTGGCCTGCTGGTAATAGAACAAGGGCTTGTTAGTCGCGCTTGATGACCAGGGATAATGATCAAAGCTATTTATCTGGGCTGTACCAACAAGGATACTCGTAAATGACTGTTCAGGAAAAAAGCTGGCATCAGACTGGTAACATTCAAAAGCGAGTGGCAGCTTGTTTTGTAACGCCATGATTTGCTGGTAGTCGATTTGATCGACTTCACGCGTAAATAATTCCCATAAAGCCGGCGCCAGCATTACGCGTTCGCAAATTTCAATCTGCCAACAGATAAAAGGCATGCTCTCTGGCAGATCAAGATCACCGTCACGCGCACGCAAGTCACGAACTAGATCGTCGTAAATATACCTGGCCTGGTAGAGCGCGGTATCGAAACCAGGCATATCGCGATGCAATGAATATGGGTGACGAAATGAAAGTTCGACCGAAACTTTCTGATAATTGAATAGCGTAATTTCCCAAAGCATGCGATTGATATGTTCACAATCATCCCGATGAAACTGATCACATAAACTGGAAAAATCTTCCCGTAACAACACTTCGATATAGGCCCACTGGTTAACGGGATACTCGAGATCTCGCTTAATCCTGGGCAAATGCTCCTGTTTGAGCTTGATCCATGGAAACCCTTGCAGTCCATTCGAATCACCGAAGCTCCAGTGCCAGATCAATCCCAACCACTTGCCAAACCGGCGTGTAATTGAATTAGCGTCTGCCGCGATCATGTCATGAGGAGTAGCAATCCCGATACGATGGATAAATCGACGCATCCGGGCCTGTTGCGATTGAAATGAATCAGCGCGAAAGCCCCGGGCATTAGATGCAATCAAATGGTCAGCCAGTTCTTGCTGTGCTGCAAACCAGCATTCCCAATCCAGTGTTTTATAGATATTTCGATTGAGCCGACTTTCCAGCAGATAAAGCCCCCTGCCCTGATGTCCGAGTTGATAGTGAAGATATAACAGGCATTGCCACGGATGATTACCGAACACTGCAATAAAATCCTCACCATAGTGATGTTGCAACAAAGGTTCAAAAAGATCAGCAAGTTTACAACGCAGTTTTTTTTTCTGATCGAGCCAAAAGAATTTGCAATCATCAAGCCGGCTCAAATACAGATTGTTGCTCCAACGCATAGCCGTAGGTGATAACAGGAATGGACTGCTAGATTCTGTACTGTGGATCGCGGCAAATAATGGAAACTCATCACCTCCACGCAATTCAGCTAGATCAATGATCTTAGTTGTAGTGTTCATGATCCTCGGCCACACTACGATAGGGCAAGGAAATTCTTCCGCTATTAGGCCCCTTGATAAATTGAAGTGAAAACGCGCGCTTTCCGCTTTGCCAGGTATTAATGCGCAAACTTGCGTGCGGATTACCACGTTTTGCTGTCAGGAAATAATGGCGAATCAGAAACACGATCTGGCCCTGTTTACGTGCCTGTTGGCTGACGAATGCCATGTCACCCGTGCTGAACTTCAGCGGCGCATCGATGATGATACGTTTGAAAGTATCTTCGAGAAATATCGGCCGCAACTCCTTGACCGGATTTGCGGAGCAAATAAAAAAAAGCCGCTGCAGGTCAACCCCGTGACTAATCCAGCTGGACGCAAAAACACCGAGTCCATGATGGTGATAGATCCAGACACTCAAGGGGATCTGCTGTTTCAGTAACTGCAATGGAATTAAACGACCATTCATTCCAGGTGGAATACCCCATTCGATCAGATCACCCGGTTTGATCCTGGCAAAAGACTCATCGAGAGCATCGATACCCGACACTAATTCCTGCGATTGATGAGAAAGATCATCCTTAAGCGAGCGCGCAGATTGAAGCTGTTGCTGTAACGAGACGTCGGTAAATTGTGCAGGGAGTGAGGCCATGGAATTATCGCGTGCTCAAACCTTGCGAATAATACCAACCAGCTTGCCGAGAATTTCCAGCTGCCGGGCGGGTACCACACGAATCGAGTATTCAGGATTTGAAGGCAGTAACTCGGCCTTGTCACCCTGCAGCCTGATTCGCTTCAGCGTGATTTCATCTTCGATTCGTAACGCCAGGATATCGCCCTTATTAGCCTCCTGCTGTCGTTTTATCATCGCGATATCACCATCAGCGATCGAATCTCCCGACATACTGTCGCCGACAACGCGAATGCCAAGAATATCGCCTCCACCAAAAAAGTCATGGGTTACTGAAAACGATTCTCGTGTTTCATCGAAAACAGGTAATGGCGCACCGGCCGGTATCCTCGCGACCAGATCAAAATCCTGGGATCTCGTATCCATTTCATCAGGCAACATGTAATCCGAAACACGCTGTGAACGCTGCCGAATGAAGCCCTTTTTTTCCAGCGCCTTGAGATGAAAGCGCGCGGTGGTGTGTTGAAAGCCGAAATGACTGGCAATTTCACGCAATGATGGAAACGGTCGTCCCTGTTTCAGCGCCTGTCGGGTATAGTCGTAAACTGCCTGCTGAATGTCCGTGAGTGATTGCATCGGGCGAATATAATATATAACACTGTTGTATGCAACAGTGTTATATAATTGTGTAAAATGCCATAATCATATGCGACCCGATCTACCCGAAACCTATTACCTCGACAATGTGCTCACCCTGTTTGCGCATGTCACACGGGTATATGCAGACCTGCTCGAAAGGCAGCAACTCGAGTTCCTGCAGGGCTTCGCAGCATTAAGTACGGATGCCAGGAAACTTTGCATCCGTCTGCTCAATCGAGGTCCGGACTGGTATCGTGCCAGCAAGTTGAGTTACCCCGAAATAGGATCGCTTGACGCAGCGATCGAAGAACTTGCCGCACAGGGTTTTCTAGAGGTGAATGGTGAAATAGATCATCCAACCCTGTTGTCACTTTATACGATGCCGGAATTACGCGCGGTCCTGGACGACACATCGGGCCTGAAAAAGCTGAGGCGGACTGAGCTCGAACAGGCGTTACTGGAACGTGATGATGAAGAATTCTTTGCAGCGCTAAACAACAGCGATAGACTGTTGCAGGTGCTTCATGGTGACGAGTACCTGATCTGCCAAATGCTTTTCTTCGGCAATTTAAACCAGTCGATGACTGATTTCGTGTTGCGTGACCTGGGACTCTATCAATTCGAAAGCTATAACATCGACCCCGAGCACCGACCTTACCGCAGCACGCTCGATATCCAGCAACACTGGCTCCTGTACCAGCTTCAAACCCTGTTCGAGCTAAGCGATATATCCGACCCGTCAGTATTGAGCCAATTGACAGTCATGATTCCGAACCATATCGAATCACCCTCACCTGCATACCGCAAGAATGAACGACTACGCTACCAGATTGCCCGTCAACTGGAACGCATCGGTGAGTTAGCGCCGGCAATTGAGCAATACCGTCAATGTCTGTTACCACCGAGCCGCGAACGTATCGCCCGCATCTACGATCAACAGGGACAACATCGGGAAGCACTGGACCTGTGCGCACAAATAATCGAGGAGCCC
>CALJYH010000071.1 GCA_937984095.1 uncultured Gammaproteobacteria bacterium
ATATAGTCGATGGCGATTTCAGCATGGAGCCGGGTATGCCAGAGTCGTTTAACGTACTGCTCAAGGAAATCCGTTCCCTGAGCCTGAACATTGAACTTGAGCAGGAATAACTATGAAAGACTTACTGAATCTATTGAAGAAGCAGGGTGCGGACGAAGATTTTGACCACATCCGGGTAGGGCTGGCGTCGCCAGACATGGTGCGTTCCTGGTCTTATGGCGAAGTCAAAAAGCCGGAAACGATTAATTACCGGACTTTCAAACCCGAGCGTGACGGATTGTTCTGCGCCAAGGTATTCGGGCCAGTCAAGGATTTTGAATGTCTTTGCGGCAAGTACAAGCGTCTCAAGCATCGGGGTGTGGTCTGTGAAAAATGTGGCGTCGAAGTTACCCAGACCAAGGTGCGACGTGAGCGTATGGGTCATATCGAACTGGCCTGCCCGATCGCGCATATCTGGTTTTTGAAGTCACTGCCGTCTCGCATCGGGTTATTGCTTGACATGACCTTGCGCGACATCGAGCGCGTGCTTTACTTCGAGGGTTTTGTCGTCATCGATCCTGGCATGACCACCCTGGAAAAAGGCCAATTGTTAACCGATGAGGCTTACCTCGAGGCGATCGAGGAATTCGGCGACGATTTTAATGCCAAGATGGGTGCGGAAGCCGTCTACGAACTGCTGCAAGATGTGGATCTGAATCACGAGGCGCAGGAATTACGTGACGAAATCGATAGCACCAAATCGGAAACCAAATTCAAGCGCCTGTCGAAGCGTCTTAAGCTGGTCGAGGCCTTTATCGATTCGGGTAATCGTCCCGAATGGATGGTAATGACCGTGCTGCCGGTACTGCCACCCGATCTGCGCCCGCTGGTGCCGCTCGACGGGGGCCGCTTTGCGACCTCTGATCTGAACGATCTCTATCGGCGCGTCATCAATCGTAACAATCGACTCAAGCGTCTACTCGAGCTGAATGCACCGGATATCATCGTGCGCAACGAAAAGCGCATGTTGCAGGAATCTGTGGATGCACTGCTCGACAATGGTCGCCGCGGTCGTGCCATAACCGGCACCAACAAGCGCCCGTTGAAATCATTGTCAGACATGATCAAGGGTAAGCAAGGCCGATTCCGCCAGAACCTGCTCGGTAAACGCGTCGATTACTCGGGGCGTTCGGTTATCGTTGTCGGCCCGACGCTCAAGCTGCATCAATGCGGACTGCCCAAGAAGATGGCGCTGGAACTGTTCAAGCCCTTTATCTTCAGCAAGTTGCAATTGCGCGGTCTCGCGACCACGATCAAGGCGGCTAAGAAGCTGGTCGAACGTGAGGTTGCCGAGGTCTGGGATATTCTCGAAGAGGTTATTCGTGAACACCCGATCATGCTCAATCGCGCGCCGACCCTGCACCGACTGGGTATCCAGGCTTTCGAACCGATTTTGATCGAAGGTAAGGCGATTCAATTACACCCGCTGGTATGTACCGCCTTTAATGCGGACTTCGACGGTGACCAGATGGCGGTGCATGTACCGCTTTCAATCGAAGCTCAGCTTGAAGTGCGGGCGTTGATGATGTCGTCGAATAATATTTTATCGCCGGCGAATGGCAAGCCGATCATTGTTCCGACCCAGGATATTATCCTCGGGCTTTACTACATGACTCGCGAGAAGGTCAATGTCCAGGGCGAGAACATGGTGTTTGCCGATGCCAAGGAAGTTCTGCGCGCCTATCACAGCAAGGTGGTCGCGTTACAGGCCCGTATCAAGTGCCGGGTATCCGAGTATCATCGTGATGAAGAAGGCAACCGGGTAGGCATCCGCTCCCTGGTCGATACCACGGTAGGACGAGCAATCCTGAGCGAGATGTTGCCGGATGGACTACCGTTTTCGCTGATCAACCAGACACTCGATAAAAAAGCGGTCTCCAAGCTGATCGACGCCTGTTATCGTGAAGTAGGGCTGAAAGACACCGTAATTCTTGCGGATCAGTTGATGTATACCGGCTACCATTATGCTACCCGTTCTGGTATTTCGATCGGTGTTAACGACATGATAGTGCCAGAGAACAAGACAGACCTGATCAAGTCTGCGGAAGCAGAAATCAAGGATATCGAGAAGCAATGGTCTACCGGCCTGGTCACCTCGGGCGAGCGTTATAACAAGGTGGTTGATATCTGGTCGCATGCCAACGACAAGGTAGCACGCGCGATGATGAATGAAATCGGCAAGGAAACAGTAGTCGACGCCGAGGGTAATGAAGTCGTGCAGGATTCGTTTAACTCGATTTTCGTGATGGCCGATTCCGGTGCTCGTGGTTCTGCGGCGCAGATTCGTCAGCTGGCCGGCATGCGTGGTTTGATGGCCAAGCCGGATGGATCGATTATCGAAAACGCGATTACAGCGAACTTCCGCGAAGGACTGGACGTATTGCAGTACTTTATCTCAACGCACGGTGCACGTAAGGGGCTTGCCGATACCGCCTTGAAAACTGCTAACTCGGGTTACCTGACGCGTCGCCTGGTCGACGTATCCCAGGACCTGGTCGTCAACATGGACGATTGTGGAACCGAAGAAGGGATCCTGTTACGCCCGGTCATCGAGGGTGGTGATATTGTCGTCGATCTCGGTGAGCGTGTTCTGGGGCGTGTGCTGCAGCAAGACCTGGAAGATGAAAAGGGTAAAGTCGCCATTAAGAAGGGAACCCTGCTTGAAGAACGTGAAATAGAGCTGATTAATGAAATTGGTGTCGATGAGCTCAAGGTGCGTTCTGCAGTAACCTGCGAAACACGCCATGGTATCTGCGTTCAATGTTATGGACGCGAGCTGGCACGTGGTCACAAGGTGGGTAAAGGTGAGGCGGTCGGAGTCATTGCGGCACAATCGATCGGTGAGCCCGGAACCCAGTTGACCATGCGTACCTTCCACATCGGTGGTGCCGCAAGCAGTTCGGCATCGGTTAACAGTATCGAGGTTAAGAACAGTGGTACCGTGCGCTTCCACAATGTCAAGGTCATACAAAACTCCAGCAAGCGCCTGATTGCAGTATCGCGTTCAGGTGAAATCGGTGTGGTTGACGATGTTACCGGACGTGAAAAGGAGCGTTATAAAATCCCTTACGGCTCGGAGTTTGGGACTACCGATGGCGCCAAGGTAACAGCTGGCCAAACCCTGGCTACCTGGGACCCGCATATGCATCCGGTCATAACCGAGGTCGCCGGTAAGGTCAAATTTACCGATTTCGTCGAAGCCGTTACGGTTCAGCACCGCGTTGACGAAATGACCGGTTTGACCACGATTGAGGTCATGGATGATTCGATCCGCTCCAACGCGGGCAAGGAACTGCGCCCAACGGTCGAACTAATCGACTCCAAGGGACAGGTTCTGTGTTATGCCGGCACCAATATCCCGGTGCATTACATGCTGCCAGGCGGTGCTTTTGTTAATGTCGAAGATGGCGCCCGGATCAAGGTCGGTGACGTGCTTGCCAAGATTCCGCAGGAATCATCGAAAAACCGGGACATCACCGGTGGTTTGCCGAGGGTTGCCGATTTGTTCGAAGCGCGTAAACCAAAAGAGCCGGCAATTCTCGGTGAAATGACCGGTACGATTTCGTTCGGTAAGGAAACCAAGGGCAAGAAGCGACTGGTTATTACCGATAGCGAAGGTGAATCGAACGAAACACTGATTCCGAAGTTCCGTCATATCAACGTGTTCGAAGGTGAGCATGTCG
>CALJYH010000072.1 GCA_937984095.1 uncultured Gammaproteobacteria bacterium
GCGTTCAATTAGCCCGGCAACTATTCGATCGAGCCGGTATTGCCGCATCACCGGCAGGTCCGGACATTGCAATTCGGCGGCTTCCCATTCCGCGTAGGCCAGTGGCGTCGGACCGATTTCGATGCGATCGTTATCATCCGGCGTGTTATCCGGGCGCATCGCGGGCCTGTTTGCGGGGTTGACCTTTGGGTCCGGAATCGAATAAGGATTACTGGCCATAATTAAGCTCTCAGACGTTCACCTTTAGCATCGAAAGGCGGCTTTTCAAGGATGACAGCGCGATGCGGGATCCCCAGTATCGCAATGTCGATTTCATTGCCGGCAACAGCGTGATCGGTCTTTATGAAACATAGCGCAATTGATGCACCAACGCTATGCCCAAATGCGCCCGAGCTGACACGCCCGACCGGGGTGCCGTCGGTCAGGAAAACGGGTTCGCCACCGTTGGCATCGGCGTCACTGGTTTCGACCTGGGCCGCGACCAGTTTTTCACGTGGCAGATTGTCCTTGATCTCGAGATAAGCCTCTCGTCCCAGGAACTCTGGCTTGTCGAGTTTGATCAGGCGCTCCAGTCCGACTTCCTGCGGCCAGTACTCCGGCGAGTACTCACGACTCCAGCTGCCATAGCCCTTCTCGACCCGTAATGACAGCAGTGCACGCCCGCCGACCGGGCGTGCGCCAAGCTGGCTTCCCTTTTCCAGCAAGGCCTCGTAAAGCACAAGTTGATGCTCGAGTGGCACGTAAATTTCCCAACCAAGATCTCCACTAAAGGAAACCCGGATAGCGACCGCATCGATTCCGGCGACCCGAATTTTTCGATTGCGCATGAACGGGAAACCCTCGTTCGACAGATCGGCATCCGTTAATTGCCCCAGTAGCTTGCGGGCGTTGGGACCGGCGACATTGAATCCACCCCAGGCCTCGGTAAAACTTTCGAAGCTAACACTGTCGTCTTTAGCGACCATGTTGAAAAAACGCTGATGATAACGCTCGGCGATGCCGGAGCCGATCATCAGGAAATCATCGTCATCCAGCTTGGTAATGGTGAAATCACCGGCGATTCCGCCCCGTAATCCAATCATCGGGGTCAGGCAGGAACGACCGATCTCTGTTGGAACATGGTTCGCGACCAGGCGGTCGAGATAATCTGCGCAGCCGGCGCCCCGAATCCGGTATTTGGCAAAGTTGGATACATCGATGATGCCGACCGCCTGGCGTAACGCACGACATTCCACGGCAACCGGTTCGAACCAGTTCTGGCGTTCGAAGCCATAGGTCTCGGTTGGTTCCATGCCCTCTGGCGCATACCACAGGGGATGCTCGTAACCGTAGCTAAGACCAAACACCGCACCGAGCTCTTTCTGGCGCTCGTAGACAGGCCGGGTCCTGATCGGTCGACCCGCCTCGCGCTCCTCGTAGGGAAAATGAATCTTGAAGCGGTGGGCATACTGATCCAGCGAACGCGCCCGGGTAAATGGTTTGGTCGCCCAGGCACCGAAACGCGCCAGGTCCCAGGGGAATAAATCCATCTCGGGCTCTCCTTCTACAATCCATTGCGCCATGGTCAGGCCGAGGCCACCGGACTGCGAAAAGCCGGGAATAATGCCGCAGCAACAGAAGTAGTTCTGCAGTTCGGGAACCGGTCCGATCAGTGCCGAACTGTCTGGCGACCAGATCATCGGGCCATTGATGACACGCTTGACCCCGGCCTCGCTCAACACCGGCACGCGCTCGCAGGCGCGCAGCAGGTTGTCTTCGATTCGGTCCAGATCCTCGTCGAGCAGCTCGTGACCGAAATCCATCGGCGTGCCCTGTTCGGCCCAGTAGCGCCCATCTTTTTCATAGGCGCCGACCAGCAGTCCCTGCCCTTCCTGGCGCATGTAGTATTCACCATCACGATCGGCGACCAGTGGCAGGCGCTTTTCGAGCGCTTCAATATCAGGAATTGTTTCGGTTACAAAATACTGGTGCTCGAGCGGCATCAGCGGTAATTCGAAACCGGCCATCGCAGCCACTTCACGCGCCCACAGGCCACCGGCATTGATGACTACCTCGGCATGAATGCTGCCCTTGTCGGTCTGGACATCCCAACTGCCATCGCTGCGCTGGGTGGTTGCCACGACCGGGGTAAAGCGCTCGATCTCGGCACCGCGCTGACGCGCACCCTTGGCGTAAGCGTAGGTCACGCCCGAGGGATCGACATTACCACCACCGGGTTCGTACATGATGCAACGAATACCATCGAAGTTCGCAAGCGGATGCATGCGCTCGGCCTCGTCACGCGATAGCTCGTGGAACTCGACCTGGAAGTATCGCGCCTTGGCGGCCTGCATGCGCAACTGGTGTTCCCGATCGCGGGTTTGAGCGAGATAAAGCGAACCCGGTTGCACGATGCCGCAACCCTGCCCGGTTTCCTTTTCCAGATCCTCGTACAGCTGCATCGTGTAATACTGTAGCTTCGAAATATTATTGTGATCGTGCAGGCCATGAATGCCGGCGGCCGCATGCCAGGTCGAGCCCGAAGTTAATTCGTCGCGTTCAAGCAACACCACGTCGGTCCATCCAAGCCTGGTGAGATGGTAAAGAATCGAGCACCCAACCAGTCCACCGCCGATGACCACGGCCTGCGCATGAGTTTTCAATGGTTAGTCTCCATTGTCAGGTTTGCGATCATTTGATCGATTATCGGTGGCGCTACCGCCAGCGGGTAAGACTGAAACCCGTGGATACCGCCGTTAAAACTGGGCTCACCGCGCGGCTCCCTGTCGGGCAGAATATTAAAGCCGAGCCCCATGCCGTAACACCGCGGGATTATTTCACCATTGTCGAGGTTTCTCAGCTGACCCTCGCGAGTCGGGTTGCCGATCCTGAGCGTCCGTCCCTCGCTTTCTATTCGCGGCAGTTTATGGGTAAATCCGGTAGCCTGTAAAATCAGCCCGGCGCCGGCGAGCAGTTGCTTATGTTCGGCCAGATCGTTCATCGGCTGCAGGCTGACACGTTGCTCGCGACCGTCGCGAATGTCGAGATAGAGATACTTTGCATCCTTGCGCAAACCGGCGTTGAAAAACACCAGTCCCGTGCTCGGGCAAACATCGGTTTCAGGGTCGTAGGCAAGCCGATGATTGGCGGCAAACTCGGCCGTACCGCGCAGCTTGAAGCGTTCGCGACGATGCAGAATGATAATCTCGCGTCCGCCAGCGAAACTGGAAAACAGCGGATCGTGCAGCAACCGCCAGGCGCAGGAAAAAGCGCTATGCGAGGCGCCGATGATGACAATCGGAGCTTTACCCGGTGGCAATCCGTGCAGGTTTTCACGCAACAGGAATCGGGCAGAACCTTCCCAGCGATCGCCGTGTGCCTGCAAATCGGGCAACGGTGCATCTTCAGCGCCACAGCAAAACATCAGCGCATCGCTGTACGCGGCCAGCCGGTTATCGCTGTCATAACTCGAAAAACCTTGTGCGTTAATTTCGATCCGGTTTATTTCAATCCCGCAATGCAGACGCTCGCCGAGATACTCGACCATGGCCTGCGCCAGCGGCTCGACCATCAATTCACCAACGCGTGGCAACGCGATCAGGTCAGAGTGGGTTTCGGGATGTTCGAGATAACGATCGCGCACGGCAACGAAGGGCGTGCCGTCGGCGATGCCCTGCACCACGTCGGGCGAACTGGTATTGGCGTTGATGCGATAGCGGGCCATCTTGCCACCCGGACGCGCGCTAGCCTCGAACATCGACAGGGATAGAAGCAGTCGCCGCGCTGGATCGGCAGCACCGCCGCCCGCAGCGATGCGATTACACAGGGCTAATACCAGTCCCATGCCCGCGGGCCCGGCGCCGATCACCTGCAACAAACAGTCATGCCGGTGCCTTGGACCGTCGCTCAAGCGGGCTTTATTAAATGTCGGCTCGCTACTAGACCCCGGCTCTGCGGCCGGGATGACTTCATTCGAGTCAGGCTCGGGCATCTTCAGGCGGCGCTGGCATTCGCCTCGACATGAGCCTTGACGATGGACTCGAGTTCACGCAGAAAAGTCAGCACTTCATGGTCGGTATTGTAGTGACACATCGATACGCGGATACAGGTTGGCCGGCCCAGCGGTTCGAGAATGTTGCCGGAGAAGTAGTCCGCCTTGCGCACATGAGTACGGATTCCCTTTGCATTGAGGTCAGCGACCACCTCGGCGCAGGGCTTACCTTCGACGATGATCGACACCATGCCTTCACGCGCAGGATTATCATGCCCACCGATCAAAAAAACTTCGGGCATATCACGCAAACCCCGCTGGGCTTCATTGCCGTTGATCATCAAATCAACCAGGTCGTGCTCTTGTTCACTGATGGCATTGCCTGCAGCCAGGATTCGGGCGCGCCGATCTTCGGAATCAGTGAAGTGTGAACCGAGCCAGTCAAAATACTCGATCACTTTCGAGGTACAGGCAAAGGCCGAGGTATCTCGCGTCCCCATTTCCCAGAAATCATCCGGGGTCCCATCGAGATGATCGTGCGGCAGCGTCGCAAGCCGGGGTGATAACCAAGCAAAACCGTAGTTATGCCGTGAAAACACCTTGTAGGCCGAAACCGCGTAGCCATCGATATCGTATTCGTCAATCGAAAGTCCACCGTGCGCAGCATGCTGAATACCATCGAGGATGATGATGCAATCGGGTGAGGCCGAACGAATGGTTTTAACCACCGCCGGAATATCAACTGTCATACCAGTAACCGGGCTGGTATGGATGATGGTTGCGACGCGCGTATCGGCATCGACAATACTGGCGTAATCCTCGGCGGTAATGCTTGCGCTGGCATTATCGTGCACCGCGGCGCGGTATTCCTTGCCCGCGATTCGTGCCCACCTTTTGCTCGCGCTCACGGTCGCCGGGTGCTCGAGCGTACTGCCAATCATGTTACCGCCCGCTGGTGACCCCAATGCCGCTGCACGCACCATGCGAAAAATCAGCTCGGTACCGCTCTCGCCAGTAAACACCGGGCCCTCCTTGACGCCGAGAAAGGTTCGCATATTATCGCGCGCCTCCGCGATAATACGCACCAGTTCATGCGAAGCCGGGTTATCACGTCCCTGGTTGTCTGGTATCCCGGCCAGCTCGGTATTAACTTCCACCACCGACTTGAGCGTAAGCCCTCCGCCGGCGTTCTCAAAGAATATGCGCGGCCCCTGGTACGGGCAGGTATCGACGTGACAAAACCGATCACGTATCTGGTTCATCAAGCTGTTTTCAAACATTAGGGCTCCCGCTCCAGGGCCTGGACAAGTGTCAAATGCTAGCATCAGTCAGCTGACAAAGTAACGCGATTTTTCTCAATTGAAAGGAACAAAAATATGAATCTTTAGATAAATAATACTTATGTATTTTGATTAAAAAATATCATTTTACGGATATATGCATAAGGAATAATAATATTATGAATTTAATTCAATTTGGAAAAGCTCATGTCAATGACCACTCAACACCGCTTTCAACTCTGGGGCTGGATCCTGTTTGTGTTTTCGGCCATCTTTTTCATGGTGGCGAGCCTGCGTGCCGGCGACCTGGTCAGCCTGATCGGCGGATTACTGTTCCTGCTCGCCTGTTTCGTGTTTCTGACGCCGCTGCTGGCCGAACTCAGGGCATCCGCTAATAGCTTATCGCCGCGGCGTAAATATTCTCGATATCTACCAGGTTGGTTTCGCGCGGCGAATTTGCAATGGCGCGCACCTGGCGCGCCGATGAAGCTGCCAGTGCCGGCACATCAGCGAGACCAAATCCAACGCCACCAAGTCCGTTCGGAACTTCGGTTTTTCGCATCAACCCGATGAGCCGTTTGGCCAGCGCTTCGCCGGCATCATCGATCCCGGCGCCCTGCAAGTCGGATTGCAGGTAGCTCGCCGCCTCGTAATGTCGCTCGGGCGTGGCTTCCGCGGTATAGCGGAATATTGCCGGCGCGGAAACCACGACACTGATGCCATGCGGAACAAATGGCGATTTAACCCTGTAACCCTCGGTGGTGATATCGTGCATCAGGTGAGTCACACCGTAGGAAAGCGCATGCCCAAGATGAGTGCCGGTATTGCCGAAGGCCATGCCGGCTAACGATGCGCCCCACATCAGGTTATCACGTGCCTCGTGATCGTCGGCGCTATTGACACCGCGCTCGAGGTATTCCCCCGCAATTTCCAGTGCCCTGCGCGCAGCCAGGTCGCTCCAGGGATTGGCGCCCTGGATCAAGGGGCGTTTCAACGGATCATCCTGCCTGTCCCAGCGCGTGTAGGCTTTCGCGGTATAGCATTCGAGCGCGTGACAAAGCAGATCGAATCCGGTCGACGCGACCACCATCGCTGGCAGGGTATCGCTACAGGCCGGATCGATTAGCGCTTCCTGCGGTAACAGCACCGGGTTGGCGAGCACGAACTTGGTGGCCATGTCGTTGATACGCAATACCGAAATCGAGGTGCATTCGGAACCGGTGCCGGAGGTGGTGGGACAGGCCAGGTGCGGTAGCAAACTGCGCGGCATCGGCCTGCCCGCGCCAAGCGGTGGTGCGAAATAATCCAGAAATTCGTCCGGCGGATGCAGACCGTAAAGCATCGATGCCTTGGCCGTATCGATAACCGATCCGCCCCCTATCGAAACCACACCGTCAAAATTTCCTTCTGCGATGAAGGTTGCGCCGCGTTCGACGCTGGCGTCGTCGGCTTCGATGGTGACCTCGTCGAACACCGCGATATCAAGTCCGGCCTGCTTTAACGATTCGAGTACTGTCTCGAAGTAGGTGCTATCCCGTAACCCTGGGTCAGTAAACAGTCCGACGCGGGTCATCCCCAATCCAGCGGCACGGGCACCGGCTTCACGCAGGCATCCACGACCGAAAGTCAGCTTTGGAATCGCAATCGTAAAAGTATCGGCGCCATGATCGCAGGGATCGAAATATTGACAGCCCATGGCAGAGAACCCTGATTATATCGAAGCCACTATCTTACTATCGAGACATTCCTGCGCAAGCGGGAATCCAGAAACGTGACCCAGATGTCGAGCTACCTCAGCGGTATTTGATAATTGATATCAGGGTAAGCGGTTACTAGTGGGTGGCCTTGTCGCCCCAGATGTCGGTGAGGCGACTATCGCGTCCACAACCAAAGCGATAGTACTTGTATCTAATTGGCGATTTCTTGTAGTAATCCTGGTGGTATTCCTCGTCACCCTTGATCGGGAAGAAAGTTGCCTGTGGCAGAATCGGGGTCACCACCGTTTGACCGGGAAACATTTCGATAACCTGCTGTTTAGACTTTTCAGCAAGCGCGCGTTCTTCGTCATTGGCGACAAAGATGGCGGCAAGATAGCTGGGACCCTTGTCACAAAACTGTCCACGCGCATCAAACGGATCGTGGTTTACCCAGAAATGATCGAGGATTCCCTGGTAGTCGACAACTTCGGGGTCATAAGTTATCTCCACCGCTTCGTAATGACCTGTGTGCTTGCCCCGGTAAGTAGGATCGGGATGCGATCCCCCGGTAAAACCAGAAACCACATCGCTTACGCCGGGCAGTTTTTCGAAATCCGACTCCATGCACCAGAAACAGCCACCCGCCAGAATTGCCCGGGCGGCAAAAGCAGGTTGCACGATCACGCTCAGTATTGCGACGGTGGCCGCGAGCAGCAGTTTTTGCATAGTTAACACCTCGAAATAGACCATAAGACCATTTGCCAGGCGACGAGTTCAACGAGTATATTCGATGGCCTAGTAATAATTAGGCCAAAGTTATGGAATTCACTCGAGACACAGCTTTGATATCGACACCGGTTAGCCATTGCCGGCTGCAAACCCGCAATCTGGCTGGCAAGTTTTTACCGGATGCCAACCGCCAGACACTGCGTTAACATCTAATTTACATGGTTCCGGTTAGCCTCCCGTAATATGAAAATCCTGGTTATTGAAGACGATGCGGATATCGCATCGAATATCGGTCAGTATTTCGAGGACAAGGGCCACCAACTCGATTTCGCGTATAGTGGTAACCATGGCCTCGAACTTGCGACAGGCAATCGTTTCGATCTCATCATCCTCGACCTGATGCTACCGGGCAAGGACGGCATCACCGTTTGCCGCGAATTTCGCGAAAAAGCCAGGCAAGATACCCCGATTCTGATGCTGACCGCGCGCGACACCCTGGATGATAAGATTTCCGGCTTTGAAGCAGGTACCGACGATTACCTGGTGAAACCGTTTTCATTGCTCGAACTGGAAGTGCGGGTGCATGCGCTGACGCGCCGCGGCCAGGCCAAAAAACTTCCGGCTGTGATTACAATCGATAATCTTGAACTAAATCAGGACACCATGCAGGTCACCCGCGCAAACCATCCGGTCAAGTTGAAACCGAAAGCCTTCAAGATCCTCGAATACCTGATGCAAAATGCTGATCGGGTCATCCCGCGCGGGGAGTTGATCGAGCAGATCTGGACTGACGATCCACCCGAGGGCGACCCGCTCCGAGTTCATATTCACAGCTTGCGCAAAAAAATCGATAAGCCCTTTGAGCAAAAACTAATCCATACCGTCCATGGTATAGGGTATCGCCTCGGGAGCGACGATTTGTGAAATCGCTGCTTGGCGGCTCGCCATTGTTTCGCAAAATTATGCTCAGCATTCTACTGGCCTCGATGTTTTTCCTGTCGCTGTTAACCATTGTGGTGTATTACTCCAACGAAATTCTCGAGGATGAACTGCTCGCAAAACAAACCAACTTCGAGCTTAAAAACATTCAGAATCTCCTGAGCCAGGACCCCGATACCCCGTTACCCAGTTCAGCCAGCCTCGGTATTTACCTCGCCAGCCGGCAGGACTCACGACCGATCCCGGAGCACCTCATCGAACTCACGGACGGAGTTCATCACGACGTCAAGGTTGCTGACAAGGCTTACCATGTAATGGTTGCACCAAATGCTGACGACCGTATTTACATTCAATACGATGTAACCGAGATCGAGCGCTCCGAAGAGCTACTCAGCAACATTTTGCTGGTTGCATGGATTGTGTTGATTGTCGTCATGTTTTTCATCGCCAGGATTCTGAGCAAAAAACTGTCGCGCCCGATCGCGCAACTGAGCCAGGACCTGTCTCGTATCAATCCGGATGAAAGAGGAATTCGCCTTAGTGATCGCTTCGAGGATGACGAGGTCGGCAAAATCGCCCAGGCCTTCGATTCCTATACCAGCAAGATGGATAGCTATGTCGAGAAACAAATCGGATTTGCAGCCATGGCAAGCCATGAGCTTCGCTCGCCGTTAACCATCGTACAAACTTCGGCAGACCTGATCGCCTACCGCGACAACGATCCCGAGATCAAACCCTACCTTGAAAAAATCCAGCGATCTTCGGCCAACATGGCCAACATCATCCATGCCCTGCTGGCAGTAACGCGTGACCAACCTACCCGGAACGCGGGCCAGAACACTCAGCTGCAACCCCTGGTCGAAGAAATCCTCGATGCAATGAAGAATGAGATTCGCGCCAAACAGATCGAAATTGAAAATAGCCTGGCGCCCGAGATATACATTAAAGCAGACAAGACGCTACTTACCGTGGTACTGACCAACCTGATAAAAAACGGGGTCAAGCACGGCCGGGACAGTTCGATCAGGATTGAAATGGAAGGCCGGGTTTTGTCAATCACAGATAGCGGAATCGGCATCGACAGTGACGAGTTGCAACACATATTTGAATTTGGATACCGCGGTCAAAACAGCCAGGGATACGGGGTCGGCTTGTACATTTCCAAACTGATCTGCGATTACCAGGGTTGGTCGCTCGACCTGGTGCCTAATCCACAAGGTGGAATCATTGCCAGGGTGGGTTTCACGGATTAACAATTTGTTAACGACCCAAACCTTACTATCTCCGCAGTGTCAAATAGGAAGATAGCGTAAAGAGACCGGATATGAGAAAGATACTATTATTGCTGCTGCTGGCCGTATCTCCCGTCAAGGCCGAGATTTACAACATCGATCAGCTTGATCTGGAAAAACACCAGGGCAAGGTCGTTTACCTGGATTTCTGGGCTTCCTGGTGCAAACCCTGCCAGAGATCCTTTCCATGGATGAATAGCCTGCTGAACAAGTACCCAAGCGAAGCTTTCACCATCGTTACCATTAATCTCGATGCCGAATCCGAGGCGATGCACCAGTTTCTCAGCAAGGTTAGCGCGGATTTTGATATCTATCACGATCCCAGCGGACAAATCGCCGAGCAATTCAAGATTGAAGGGATGCCCACTTCTTACCTGATTGATGCCAGCGGCAAGGTCGTGAAAAAACATATCGGTTTTTACACCAAGCATGTCGGCAAATACGAACGCGAAATCGAGGAGTTACTGTGAAGACAAGATATCACTGGTTAATTCTATGCGCGGTTTTAACCGCAAGCGGCTGTTCATCTCTCGGCGTCAAACCCTGGGAACGCAATATACTGGCGCGTGAAGATATGCTGATGGACGCAGATGCCCTCGATCTCGCCTTCGATGAACACATTTATTTCAGTAAGGAAGCCTCCAGCGGTGGCCAGGGATTTGCCGGCGGGGGTTGCGGATGCAACTAACCAAAAAGAAGGTGGCCGGCCTGCTCTCGGCAGCGACCTGCACCCTGCTCGGCAGTCCAGCGCAATCCGCCGATAACGGATGGGATATCGATAGTGCAATACTTTTCTATGCTGAAGACAACGATCGCATCGAGGTTGTTGAACCAGTAATCAGCGCCACCAAAGACCTGGGGGATGATGAGAGCCTGTCGATGAAACTGGTGCTCGACAGCCTGACCGGCGCCTCTGCGACCGGCGCAGTGCCATCGACCATGGTGCAGACATTTACCCGCCCCTCGGGCCGGGGAACCTACAACGTTGCTCCAAACGAAACACCGCTCGACGACACCTTCAAGGATACCCGGGTTGCTTTCAGTATGAACTGGGAAAAGCCGGTCGATCGCAACAACCGACGCAACCTCGGCTTCAACGTTTCCAATGAATACGACTTCACCTCAATCAGCGTAAACGCATTGTGGCAGCACGATACCAACCAGAAAAATACAACCTATTCCTATGGCATCAATATCGAACTCGATGACATCGATCCGGTTGGCGGCGTGCCCGAGCCGCTCACCGTCACGCTGGCGCAGGATAAGGGAGACAGTTCGGATACCAAGAATATCGTAGACCTACTATTCGGGGTCACCCAGGTAATCGATAAATCGAGCCTGTTCCAGGTAAACCTGTCCTTGAGTGAATCGGACGGATACCTGACTGACCCTTACAAGTTCGTCAGCGTCGTCGACAGCGTAACCGGCCAGCCCATCTACTTAACCGGCCAATTCACCCAGCAGTTGTTCGAAAATCGTCCCGACAGCCGCTCCCGCCAGAGCCTGTATGGCGAGTACAAGAAAATGTTAAGCAACAAGGATATCTTTACCGCGTCTTATCGATTCATGACTGACGACTGGGGTATAGATTCAAATACCTTCGATTTTACTTATCGTTTCAGACTGAAAGAAGGTTATTTTATCGAACCGCATCTACGCTGGTATCAACAGTCCGAAGCCGACTTCTATCGTTACTTCCTGGTTGACGGTGAACCGGTACCGACGGAGATCACCGCCGACTACCGGCTCGGTGAAATGGACGCGACCACGGTCGGCGTGAAATTCGGCAAGCAAATTGACGACCGACACCGCTGGTCAGTGCGCCTCGAACAATATGTTCAATCAGGAGACTCCTCACCATCCGAGGCATTCGGTCAGCTGGCCCAACAGGATCTTTATCCCGATGTCGAGGCCACAATGGTTCAGTTTAATTACTCATTTCAATGGTAACGGCTACTCAACCTAATTAGAATCATTACCAATGTAACGGCAAATGCGCCAGATCAAAACGCAGCCGATCGATAATAGCTAGCCTATATTTAGAATTGGTAGTGCGAGACTCGCGTGTTATTACAAGCAGGAATGGATCATAAAGTAGCCGAAAGCAGCTTGAGAATATCCAGGCGTGGAAAACTGTGGATAGGACAGTTTCGATGCATGGCAAGTCCCTGTGAAGTACTGGTTGAAATCAACGACACCAGGCAGGCCAAAGAGTTAATTACACTGGCGCAGCAGGAAGCAGTCCGCATCGAGCAAAAATTCAGTCGCTATCGCGACGACAATATCATTCACCAGATCAATCAGGGTGGTGAAGCTGTCACGGTTGATCCGGAGACTGCACGCTTACTGGATTTTGCACAACACTGCTACAGTTTGAGCGAAGGCTGGTTCGACATCACCTCGGGGATTTTGCGTCGGGCCTGGAATTTTAGCCAGAACGAAAGTATTCCATCGCAGCAGGAAATCAAGGCGCTGCTACCCAGTATTGGTTGGCACAAGGTGAAATGGGAAAACCCCAATCTTACAGTACCGCTGGGGATGGAAATTGACCTGGGTGGCATCGGCAAAGAATACGCGGTCGACTCGACTCTGACCCTGCTTAAACACGAAACCGATAACAGTTTCATGATTAATTTTGGCGGTGACTGTAACGCCAGTGGCCCGATGGCTGACGGCTCGTCCTGGATGACCGGTATCGAAGATCCGCATCGGCCAGGAGACGCGACCGCGGTGATTCAATTGAAAAACGGTGCGCTTGCAACCAGCGGCGATGTATTCAAGTTTATTCGTCACGAGGGCATTCGTTACGGACATATCCTCAATCCCAGAACCGGCTGGCCCAATCCCGATTCCCCACTGTCGGTTACCGTTGCCGCGGCAACCTGTACCGAAGCCGGAATTCTGTCTACACTGGCGATGCTGCAGGGAAAAGACGCCGAACAATTCCTCGATCAACAGGACATCAAGTACTGGTGTTATCGCTGAACAAAGCGGCTTTCAGCCAATCACTTGTCGAAACTCAAAATGAAAATTGCCTGGATCACGACCTTTTTGATTGTCCTTGTCTGGTCGGGTATCAATCCGAAGGACTACCCAACCTGGGCGCTCGAGGTTTCGCCTGCAGTCATCGGTCTCATCGTTCTGGTCGCTACCGATCGCAGGTTTCCACTCACGCCCCTTCTCTATACGTTTATCCTCATACACTGCATCGTCCTGATGGTAGGTGGCCACTACACCTATGCCGAAGTGCCTCTGTTTGATTACCTGAAACCGGTGCTGGGATTCGAAAGAAATAATTTCGACAAACTCGGCCATTTTTTACAGGGCTTCGTTCCGGCACTGATAACTCGCGAAATTCTAATCAGGAAAGCAGTTATCGCCTCGGTAAACTGGCGTAATTTTTTCATCGTTTGTTTTTGCCTTGCCTTGAGTGCTCTATACGAAGTCATAGAGTGGGCGGTGGCGATCATTTCTGGCACCGGAGCCGAGGCCTTCCTGGGAACCCAGGGTTATGTTTGGGACACGCAATCTGACATGGCGTTCGCCCTGTTCGGAGCGATCATCGCCCTGGTATTACTGGGACGATACCACGATCGACAGATCCTAGAGCTTGATAGCCCGGGCAACTAACGAACTTCTCCTGTCTGCAGTATCCAAATCTTGATCGCAGCCATGTTAACATTAGCCGGAACCGGTTATGACTTCATCAGGAAATTGTCCGCATGCAAAGGTTTCTCCTGGCGTTTATTTTAGGGATTGCCACCCCCAACCTGCTACACGCGGAATCATCCGAAGAAGTGGTTTCGTTCAGATGCAGCCTCGCAATCGATGCCGTGATTGCGGAAATGGACAAGCAGGCGGAAAATCTCGTAACCCAGGAAGCATTAAGCAAGATTAATGAAAAAAACGGAGAGTTTGTTTGTATCCAAACGGACGACTCTAAAATGTTCGTGCGCTTGCAGTCTAAAGAAATGAGCCCATTAGACAACAAGCTAGTATTTAGCATCGACGCCCAGACCTACACCGTTATAAAAACCTACTACGGCAGGTAACGCTACTTGCTATCGCTTGCAGATGCGGCGACTGGTCTAAATCACGATAGCAAATCAAAAGCAGCTAATAAAATAACCCTACTGCCTGTACTTTGATGTTTGGGCCCCGCTCTTCTATCATGCAGCTCTTGTTAAAAATGGATGAATACCATGCTCGAGCAAAACCAGTCGGCACCCGACTTTACCTCGGTCAATCAAGACGGGGAAAGCATCAGCCTGTCACAATACCGTGGCAAGAAAAATGTTGTACTCTATTTCTATCCCAAGGATGACACGCCCGGCTGTACCATCGAGGCCAATGAATTTACCGCACTGATTGACGAGTTTGACGCCGCCGATACCGCGGTACTAGGGGTCAGCAAGGATACCTGTGAAAAACATCAAAAATTTATCAACAAGTACGATCTCAAGGTCGAACTGCTGGCAGATACCGACGGCGAGTTATGCGAACTTTACGGCACCTGGGGCGAGCGAAAGTTCATGGGCAAAAAGTACATGGGCATTGGCCGCTCGACCTTTGTGATCGACAAGCAGGGAAACCTGGCCGAAGTCAACTACAAGGTCAAGGCCAGGGGGCACGCCCAGATGATTTTGGAGCTGGTGCAGGGACTGGCCTAACTCCTCTCATCATCCCCGCGCCAGACGAGTAGCCTGGTACTTGTGTCATTCCGGCGCCTGCGCGGCCCGCCCGCGCCGGAATCTTGCAATGGTGGCGCTTTTACAAGATCCCCGTTTACATGGGGATCACGGGCTGTCTCCGGGGATGACTCTAGAAGCGAAATAGTATGAATTCGTCACTTGTGAAATGGCGCCACATCACTATAATTGCGCGCCTTAATCCTCCCTGCATATCCCTATGACTACGCAACGAGAAAATCTGCGAAATATCGCAATCATCGCGCATGTCGATCACGGCAAAACCACGCTGGTCGACCAGTTGCTACGTCAATCGGGTACCCTCGACGCCCGCGCCGAGTTGAGCGATCGCATGATGGATTCAAACGATCTCGAAAAGGAGCGCGGGATTACTATCCTTTCCAAGAACACAGCGCTCAACTGGCATTACCCGCAACAAGATCAGGACTATCGCATCAATATCGTAGATACTCCCGGACATGCCGATTTCGGTGGCGAGGTCGAGCGTATCTTGTCGATGGTCGATTCCGTGTTATTGCTGGTGGATGCGGTCGAGGGACCGATGCCACAAACCCGTTTCGTTACTCAAAAAGCATTCGCAATGGGATTTACCCCGATCGTCGTCGTCAACAAGATCGATCGGGAAGGCGCCCGGCCAGACTGGGTAATCGACCAGGTCTTCGACCTGTTTGACCGGCTCGGCGCGACCGACGAGCAGCTCGATTTCCCGGTGATCTACGCATCGGCGCTCGGTGGCTATGCGAGCAGTAATGACGAAGACCGCAGCGGCAACATGAACCCCCTGTTCGAGGCCATCATCGAACATGTTGCACCACCCGCCGTCGAACTAGACGGCCCGTTTCAGTTGCAGGTCTCGAGCCTGGATTACGACAGCTACAAGGGCGTTCTCGGTATTGGCCGTATTACCCGCGGCAGGGTAGCGCGGAATTCTGCAATCAAGATCGTAGGCGCCGACGGCAAGCTGCGCGACGGACGCATGATGCAATTATTTGGCTTCGACGGCCTGCAGCGAGTCGAAACCGAAACCGCAGAAGCCGGTGACATTATCGTGTTCTCCGGTATCGAGGAACTCTATATCTCCGATACCCTGTGTGATCGCAACCATATCGAAGCGCTACCACCCCTGACCGTGGATGAACCGACCGTCAGCATGACCTTCAGCGTTAACAGCTCCCCCTTTTCCGGCAAGGATGGTAAATTCCTGACATCAAGGCAAATCGATGAACGACTGCGGCGTGAATGCTTGCATAACGTGGCATTGCGGGTCGAGCAGCTGGGTGACTCAGACAAGTTCCGGGTCAGTGGACGCGGCGAATTACACCTCGGCATCCTTATCGAAAATATGCGTCGCGAGGGTTTCGAATTATCGGTTTCGCGCCCCGAGGTCATCATCCGTGAAATCGATGGCGTCGAGTGCGAACCCTATGAACAGCTGACCGTCGATGTCGAAGAAAATTACCAGGGCCAGGTCATGGAGGCGCTCGGCAAACGCAAGGCCGACCTCAAGGATATCCTACCGGACGCTCGCGGTCGGGTTCGTATCGACTACGTTATTCCGTCGCGTGGGCTGATCGGATTCCAGGCCGAGTTCATGACCCTGAGTTCAGGAACCGGGCTGATCTACCATATCTTTGATCATTACGGGCCCAGGATCGAGGGTACCATCGGCCAACGCCAGAACGGCGTGCTGATTTCGACCGCCACCGGCAAGGCACTGGCTTACGCGTTGTTTAACCTACAGGAACGCGGACGCCTGATGATCGGTCACGCGGAACCCGTGTACGAGGGCATGGTGGTCGGTATTCACAGTCGCGCCAACGATCTCGTGGTAAATCCGCTTAAGGCCAAGCAACTTACCAACATCCGCGCTGCCGGGACCGATGAAAACCTTGTCCTGACGAAGCCGGTGAAGATGACCCTGGAGCAGGCACTGGAATTCATCGATGACGACGAACTGGTCGAAGTAACGCCGCATAGCATTCGTATCCGTAAAAAGCTGTTGCTGGAACACGAACGCAAACGTGCCTCGCGCGATAGCGCCGCCTAGATCTTGCGGTCGGGTGCTTTCGTTAAGCACCACCCCCCATTATAATTGCGCGGCCTATGGTTAACTGAAACTCCGTGCATGACATTTTTTCTGAAACTACGCCATTGGGAACTGTTCCTGATGCTCGCCCTGCCAACGATTATGAGCCTGATGTTCAAGATCCCGTTCGGTCCGCTGGTATCGTCCAGCATCGGGCTTTTCCTGCTGCTCGTATTATTCGCGTGGATGTTCAGTATCGGTGCCTGGTCTAACCGGCGCCTACCCGAATCCAGGCGCCGTAGCGTGATCCCGTTCGGGGTTGGTCTTACTCTACCGATCATTTATGTCCTTATGTACATCTTCCTTTACATTCCGCTTTTGAATAACGGCGCGCCTTCCAGGCCACCGCTGTGGATGCTGCCGATGCACATGTTTTCAATGGTCGGAATTTTCTATGGTATCTGGTACACCGCGCGCCAGTTGAAATCGCTGCAAGAAAACGAGGATGCGAGTTTCATGATTTTCAGCAACACCTTTTTCCTGCTGTTTATTTTTCCCATTGGGATCTGGTTGATTCAACCCGAGGTAAACCAGCTCTATCAAAAACTGGAGCAATCTAATCCTGACACAGATGGAACTTAATTATTTCGCCTTCGGCTCGAATCTGTCGAGCCCGCGATTGCTGGAACGTATCCCGCGAGCGTCGAAAAATTGCGTCGCGACCCTGCCTGGACACCGCTTATGCTGGCACAAAAAAGGTCAGGACCTATCGGGCAAGTGCGATATTGCCGTCAGCGACAATCCGCATGATATTGTTTACGGCGTGGTCTACCTGGTGACGCAGGAGGAAAAACTGGAACTTGACGTTTACGAAGGTGCGGGTATCGGTTACGAGCGCAGGGAGATCACGGTGACCGCGCTGCACGGTGTATCGATCGACGTCTTTACCTACTATGCGCTGGAAATCGATCATCTGCGGCAACCATATCACTGGTACAAGGAGCATGTTCTACGCGGCGCGCTGGAACATGATTTCCCGCCACACTACGTGGAACATATTCGCACCACGCCATCGATCGACGATCACGATCCCGAACGGCATCACCGGGAGCTATCGATCTACCTGGAGAAGCTATGAAAAACATACTGGCTTTACAACATATCACAATCGAGGATCCGGGCTACATCAAGGACCTGATGGAGGCTGACGGCTACCGTCTCACCCAGATCGAACTCGACGAGGGCGAATCCATCCCCGAAGACCTGTCCGGATTCGACGCCATGCTATGCATGGGTGGTCCGATGGATACCTGGATGGAGGATGAATACCCCTGGCTGATCGAAGAGAAAAAACGCATCCGCGAATGGGTTGTCGAAATGGGTAAACCATTTCTCGGGTTTTGCCTGGGATGCCAGTTGCTGGGCGAAGTCCTGGGAGGCAAGGTAGTTAGCTCCGAACCACCCGAAATCGGTGTGCTGGATATCGACATGACCCCTGCAGCGAAACAGGATGCATTATTCAGTGAATATCCTGGGACGATTAAGGCGGTGCAGTGGCATTCCTACGAAGTACGGGATCTCGAATCGAATCCGGAAATCACGGTACTGGGGTCGTCGGCAAACACGAAATACCAAATTTTCAAGTATCGCGACAGCGCCTACGCAATACAATTTCACGTCGAGGTACGCGCCGATACGGTGATGCAATGGGGATGCGTGCCGGAATACAGGGCAGCGCTGGAGAACAGCCTCGGCACCAACGCGCTGGATGGATTTGACCAATCCGCGCGCCAACACATGCCTGAAATGAACCGCTTATGTGCGCTGCTCTACGAAAACTTCAAGCGGATTCTTTAAGACCCGGGCTATAGCCGCGGATTAAAACCGAGGACGCGCACTTTTCCCGGCAAGCTGGGATTAAAAATTCGATTATGCCAGTAAGTCGCCTGGAACAGCTCGTCATCCTGGTTTAGCGAAACGACATCGAAATCAAAAGCGTGTTCGACACTGTCCTGGGCAAATTGCAAATGGCATTGACCCGCCTTGGTCAACGCATACCCGAGGTTTGATTCGAGACTGAATAAAGCGGTTAGCCGGTTATCGAATTCCCTGTCTTCATGGTAATGCAGCTCCGACAGGATACGCAGTCCATTCTTGACCCACTGGCTGGAATCGGGGGTTTTTCGCACTATGTGACGAAACTCGTCGGTACGTTCCTGTGGGTCTTTCCTGACAATCAGGAAATTCATGCGACCTTGCTCTTCGCCACCCGCAATGGAATAGACCCCGGCACTCATACCAGCGGTAGGACGACCACCGAGTTCACGCATACTCATCTTGCGCAGCCGACACTGCCACGCAATAAATCGCTGATATTGTTCAGCGGGCTCCATCCGATCCTCAGAACAGCCCTTCGACCTGCCCCGCATCATTCAGTCGAATGCTGTCCGCCGACGGTAGACGCGGCAGCCCAGGCATGGTCATGATGTCGCCGCAGACAACAACGATAAATTCCGCTCCGGCCGACAACCTGATTTCACGAATCGGTAGATCGTGACCGGTGGGAGCGCCCATCAGCGCCGGATCGGTTGAAAAACTGTACTGGGTTTTCGCCATACACACCGGGAAATGCCCATAACCATCGGCTTCGAACTTGGCGAACTGGTCCCGTACCTTCTTGTCGGCAACGATACCTTCGGCACCATAAAGAGTTCGTGCAACATGCTTGGTCTTTTCCAACAGCCCCATATCATCATCGTACAGGGTATGAAACTGCGCCTGCCCCGAATCGGCCACGTCGGCAACATGCTGGGCAAGTTCCTGCGTGCCCTTACTGCCTTCACCCCAGTGATTACAGTCGAATGCCTTGACGCCGAATTCAGCACAAAATTCGCGCACCGCATTTAACTCATCATCGGTGTCAGCCGAGAAACGATTCATTGCGACCGTGACTGGTACGCCGAACTGTTTCAGGTTACGGATATGACGCCCGAGGTTTTCGCAGCCCTTCTTGATCGCGTCGACATTTTCGCTGGTGAGTTGATCCTTGGCGACACCACCGTGCATCTTCAGCGCACGAGCGGTTGCGACCAGAACCACCGCGTCGGGGCTCAGTCCCGCCTTGCGGCACTTGATGTCAAAGAATTTTTCAGCACCGAGGTCGGCACCAAACCCGGCTTCGGTGACCACGTAATCGGCGAGTTTGAGCGCGGTTTTGGTCGCGATCACCGAGTTACAGCCGTGCGCGATATTCGCAAACGGGCCACCGTGAATAAACGCC
>CALJYH010000073.1 GCA_937984095.1 uncultured Gammaproteobacteria bacterium
CTCGAGCGAGAGTACGGCCTTTCTGAATTTCAGAGTGGCGTCACCGTCATCGAGTTCGAGGTAGGGAATTTCCACACCTTGCTCGATTCTTGCGGTATGTGAATCAGCAGTGATGACCCGCGGGCTTGATACCACTTCGCCGCGACCCTCGATTTGAGCGGCCGAAAGCTCCATTGAGAGCAGAGTCCCGAGCGGCAGCTTGGCCAGTGCCAGCGCAAAGCTACCAGCTGGATTTTGTACCGGCAGGTTTACCGCGAGCCCATCAAATGCGTTGAATGTATTATCGTTCACCAGGCTGTTAACGCCAGCCAGGGTTCCGGAGGCAACCGAGGTCTCTCCTGGCGACTGGAAGTCTCCCTGGCTATCGTTACTGATGCCGAAGCGTACGCCAAGTTCCTTACTAAAGTCATCGTTGGCTATAACCACACGTGATTCGATCAACACCTGGCGCACTGGAATATCCAGCTCGGTAAGCAGTATGCGCACGTTCGACAGGCTGGAGTTGGTGTCCTTGACCAACAGCGTATTGGTGCGTTCATCGACACTCACCGAACCGCGCGGCGACAGAATCGCGTTATCCTTAAGTTTCAGAAGATCGGCTAGATCACTAGCCTTGGCATAATTGACCTTTATGAATTCGGTACGCAAGCGCTCTAGTTCTTCCACCTGTTTGCGAGATTCGAGTTCGAGTTTTTCGCGTGCGGCTATCTCATCGGTCGGCGCGATCAGGATGACGTTACCCGCTTTGCGTTGATCCAGGCCCTTGGTCTTGAGGATAATATCCATCGCCTGATCCCAGGGGACGTTTTTCAGCCGCAGGGTCAGATTACCCTCGACCGAATCTGAAACCACCAGGTTGAGTCCGGTGAAATCTGCGAGAAGCTGTAAAACCGATCGTACTTCGATGTCCTGGAAGTTAAGCGACAGGCGCTCGCCGGTGAAGCCAAATTTTTGCTTCTTTTTCTTTTCTTCCTCTTCCTTGGAAATAGGTGCGACCTCAATGGTGTAAACACGATCGGTCTGGTAGGCAAGATGCTCAAAATCGCCATTCGACGAGATTGTCATGCGAATATTAGCACCCTCCTGTATCGCGTCGATGTAACTGATTGGCGTTGCAAAGTCGCTAACATCCATTCGACGTTGCAGCTCAGCGGGTAACTGGGATCCGACCATCTCAATATAAACCAGATTATTTTCACGCCAGACATCGGTGCTGATGGAAGTAGTCGTGAGATCAATAATTACACGTCCCTCACCATTTGGACCACGCTTGAAATCGACATTGGTAACACCTTTTGCCACAGCCGAGACGGTCGGCGTGCTTTCGGTAATACTCGTCGTGGTGCCGCTACCTTCGGTTTGCGTGGTTGAAGCAGGTAGAAGTTTCTGATCACCACCCGCGAGAGTCAGGGTTACCTGGTTGCCACTAACGTCGGTAACATAGTCGGCTTTCTGAGAAAGGTTGATTACCACGCGGGTGCGGTTTTTAGAGGCAGCCGATACAATACTCTGCATCGAACCGATACCCACCTGCATGCTGCGCTGTTCCAGCTTGTTCTCGGTTTCACCGAAATCAAGTGCAATTCTCGCGGGTTCGTCGATTGTGAATGTGCGGGGTGCTATCGCGGTATCGTCGAAAGTGAACACGATCTGAACCGTGTTCCCGGTCATGACCGAGTAATCGAGACCGATCAGGGCTCGTGCCGAAGCGTCACCGAAGGCAAGCAGGAAGATCCCTGCCAACGAAGCCTTGAATAGTTTTGTTACATTCATTTTAATACTAACACTCTTCATGGGTGATTCCTCTCGTTACTCGATCAGCGCGACCGCTGATGAGCGCTCGATATAGTTTCCCAGCCCGTCTGGGACAATTTCAGTCAAGTCAATAACCTGGTCAGTAACCGAAATAATACGGCCATGGTTTTGTCCCATGTAGTTACCCTCGATAACGCGGTGCACGGTATTATCTGGCGCAAAAATCAGGCCCCACTTGATGCCGTCTTTATCGTCGATAGTGCCCTTCAGGCGAAGCGTATCAAGCGGAAAGTCTTCGAGCGGTTCCTTTACCCGATCAATATCGGGTCGGAGTCCGGAAGCGAGCTCGTTGATTTCTTCAGGATTCTCGTCGGGACGCCTGAAATCAACCAGTTTGAACGGATCGCGCAGGTCGTGTGAGGTATATTCAAATTTCTGGTAAGGCTGGAACTCCGGGATCGGTTCGATTCGTCCAGGTGGCCGCGATCTGATTTCCTGCACATATTGTTGCAGGTCGCCGAGACCCGCACCACAGCCGGAGAGCAACGTGGCAATTGCACCCAGAAGAATAATTTTTGGAGAGACTTTTAACATTCCTGTCATTGCTCATCCTCCTGAAGGTAACGATAGGTCTTGGCGGTAGCTGCCATTTTCAGCTTCCCGTCAAGATCTTCCTTGTCGAACGGTTCCAGCTTCATGTCGTTGATGGTGACGATTCGGGGTAGTGCCGCGATGCCACTGATGAAAGTAGCGAGTTGGTGGTAAGAACCGGATACTTCGAGGGAGATAGGTAGTTCGGCGTAAAATCCCTTCTTCTCTTCGGCGCTGGGCTTGAATTTTTTTATTTCGAGACCCGCGGCAAGACCGGTTTGCGACACGTCAACCAGCAGGGATTCAACCTCGGTAGTTTCGGGTAACTGACGTAACAGGGCGCCGAAGGATGCCTCCATTTCAGCAAGCTGTTCTTTATAGAGCTCAAGTTTGGCGGCCTGGTCTGCCTTGACCTCGAATTCGCCCTTAAGCTCGAGTTCCTTCCTGTCGTGCCGTTCAAGAACTTTAAACTGATCCTGGGTATCGAAATAAATGCCCGCGGCGATAATCACAACGAATATAAACGAGAATACCGCGAACTTGATACTATTCGGCGCGGAACCAATGTTGTCGGGTTCAAGATGATGCTGGATTTCGTCCCAATTCATTTCAGACCTCCATCATCTACTTCTTCCTCACCGGTCGCATTGGGTGAGGTTTGTTTTACAGTCAGGGTAAAGGTGCTGATGCGATTAACCGTAATATCTTCGATTTCAATAACCGTCAGATTCGGATCTTTAAGCCATTCTGAAGCGGAAAGGTTACGCATGTAAGTCGATACCCGGGCGTTTGACTCTGCTTCACCGTTGATTAGCAGGTTGTTGCCGGTCTGGGCTAGTGACTCGAGGTAAACACCATTCGGTACCGATGACACGATTTCAGTAAATAAATGTACGATCGAAGGTCGGCTTACCTGCAAATCCTGGATAACCTCCATGCGTTCGATCAGGCTACGGCGTACCTTTTGTAGTTCCCTGATTTCCTTGATCTCTTCATCAAGCTTTTTGATTTCATTGGTCATGAAAGAATTGCGTGACAGCTGGTAGTCGATCTTGGACTGCATCTGGAAATGGATTAAGCCCCAAATGGCTAAAGCCAGTATAGCGGTCATAACCGCCATCGTGAGGAACTGTTTTTTCTGCTCCTGGCGCAGCTCTTCACGCCAGGGAAGTAGGTTGATCGAGGTAATGATCATGAGTATTCAACTCCTCGGATGGCTAGTCCCGCAGCGATCAGGAAGGAGGGCGCGTCTGCTTCCAGATTGGCCTTGTTAACACGGCTTGACGAGGACATATCGGCAAAGGGATTTGCAATCGTGGTGGGAACACCGATGTGAGATTCAGTCAGCTCGGCCAGATTTGGCAACGAGGCGGTGCCGCCGGCAAGCACCAGGTGATCAATATCACCGATCGGGCCACCCGCCGAGTAAAAGAACTGCAGAAAACGACTGACTTGTTGAGCCGTTGTCTCTTTAAATGGTTCAAGCACTTCGGGCTCATAGTTATCGGGCAATCCGCCCTGGCGTTTGGCCAGGCCAGCTTCTTCATAAGATAAGCCGTAGCGGCGCATAATTTCTTCGGTTAACTGCTTGCCACCAAAATTCTGTTCTCGGGTATAAATTAAATGATGATTGTGAATCACGCTGAGGCTGGTCATCGTGGCACCAATATCGACGATCGCAACAGTTTTATCCATGCCTTCATCGGGCATTTGCGAGGCCATCGCCGAGAACACGGTTTCTACCGTATAGGCTTCGATATCAACGATCCTGGGGGTTAACCCGGCGAGTTCAACCGCGGCAACGCGATCATCGACGTTTTCGCTTCGACAGGCAGCCAGCAAAACATCAACTGTTTCGGGATTGCTCTCGGTTACTCCCATGACATGGAAGTCTAGGTTTACTTCCTCGAGGGGATAAGGAATATACTGATCGGCTTCGAGCTGGATCTGGCCCTCCATCTCGTCTTCGGAAAGGTTGGCGGGCATGGTGATTTTTTTAGTGATGACCGATGAGCCGGAAACGGCAATGGCACAATTTCTTGATTTTATTTTTGACTTGGCGAGCGCACGCTTTACACTCTCGCCTACTGATTCGACTTCGGCGACGTTTTTTTCGACAACCGCGTTTGCGGGCAGAGGTTCAACTCCGATACCTTCAATACGGTAACTGGCCCCGGTCTTGCTGAGTTCCATCAATTTGACCGATGTAGAACTGATGTCTAGCCCAATAAGCGGCGGTTTTTTTCGCGATAAAAACACCGGTATCCCTCGTCAATGTGCCTGTGATACTCGATCTTACTATGATAAATTACATTAAGATCTAGTTGTAAGTATTTAGAATGTTAAATTATTCTGATTAAACAAAAAGGAGTCTAGTGCAAGATCTGACACTTGTCGATACTTTTCATGTAACCGTTTATGTATATAGCCTAAGGTAATGAAAAAGCTAGTAAAAATAATATCCTGGCTGTTTGCTGCCGGTTCAATCGTGCTGATCGGAGGAGCGTTCTATATATACCTGGTTCTGGTCCCCACATTGCCTTCGATTGACCATCTCGAGGACACCCAGTACCAGGTGCCGTTGCGAATTTATGACAGCAATGAAGTCTTGCTGGCTGAGTTCGGAGAACATCGCCGTATACCGGTAAAATTCGATAAGATTCCAAAATACCTCATCGACGCGGTGGTATCAGTTGAGGATGATCAATTCTGGAATCACTCGGGTGTCGATTTTTACGCACTGTTGGCTGCTGCATACGAGGTCGCGACCACGGGTCGCAAAACTCGCGGTGGCAGCACCATCACCATGCAGGTCGCACGTAATTTTTTCCTGAGCGCCGAGCAGACTTATGCGCGAAAGTTTAACGAAATCCTGCTCGCATTGAAGATTGAAAGCGAGCTGGACAAGGAAAAGATCATGGAGCTTTACCTCAACAAGATTTTTCTGGGGCATCGATCTTATGGTATTAGCGCGGCATCGCAGGTTTACTACGATAAGAAGCTTGGTGATTTGACGCTCGCACAGTCAGCCATGATTGCCGGGTTACCGAAGGCGCCGTCTAAGTACAATCCGATTTCTAATCCGGAACGAGCGCTCATTCGTCGCAACTATATTCTTGGGCGTATGCGGATTCTTAAATATATCGAAGATGAAGAGTTTCAACTGGCGCTCGATGAACCGATAACAGCCGAGTTACATCGAAACAGAACCATTGTCGAAGCCCAGTATGTATCGGAGCAGGTGAGGGCGCAGTTGTTCGAACAGTATGGGGAAGAGGTTTACAAGGCGGGCCTCAAGGTTTACACCACTATCGATGGTGAACTTCAGGCAGTTGCTAACCGGTCGCTGCGAAGAGCTTTGCTCGATTACAACCGTCGACATGGTTACCAAGGGGTTATTGATAAGATCGATCTAGCTGAGGTAATCGAAGATCCTTTTGACGAGGACCTGCTGACTGATGAACGAATTGGTGGTTTACGTAAGGGTGTCGTGATCTCGGTCAACGAGGCGGTAGTCGCAACCGAAGAAGTAGTCGCAACCGAAGAAGAAGTTAATGAGGTCTCGACCGCGAGCGCTACAGTACTGATTTCAAACTACGAAAAAGTCGAGGTCCTGTTTGAAGGTGGTATAGATTGGGCAGCCAGGTTTATCGATGTTGATAACAAGGGACCGATACCCGAAAGCGTGAGTGACGTGTTGGCGGTTGGCGACGTGGTGTGGCTCGAACAACGTGGTGCACAGTGGTTGCTCGCCGACGTGCCGAGAGTCGAGGGTGCACTTATTTCGATAAATCCCTCCGACGGCGGCATCCGTGCAATGGTGGGTGGCTTCGATTACTTCAAGAACAAGTTTAACCGGGCGACGCAGGCGCGACGCCAGCCCGGTTCAAATTTCAAGCCATTTATTTACTCGGCCGCTTTGGAAAGAGGTTATACCGCTGCCACGATCATTAATGATGCGCCGGTGGTGTTTGATGACAACTCGCTCGAAGCTACCTGGCGTCCAGAGAATTATTCTGGAAAATTCTACGGTCCCACGCGAATGCGCGAGGCTCTGGTCAAATCGCGCAACCTGGTTTCGATCCGTATCCTGCAATCGATCGGGCTGCGCTATGCCACCAATTACATCCAGCGCTTTGGGTTCGAAGCCGAGCGCATGCCATATGATTTATCGCTCGCGCTTGGAAGTGGCACATTTTCTCCATTGCAGATGGCACGCGGCTACGCGGTATTCTCCAACGGTGGTTACTTGATTGATCCCTATATTATAAGCAGGGTCGAATCCGGCAGTGGCGAACTAATTTTTCAGAATCATCCCAGGACCGTCTGCCAGGGATGTGAAATCGAAAGCCTGGATGAGCTGGCGGCAAGCGAAGCCGCTGCTGTTGAGCAGCAGGAGCTCGGGCAGGAAACAGCGGCCGTTGAGCAACAGGAGGTCGAGCAGGAAACAGCGGCTGTTGCAGTGAGTGACGAGGAGCAGCTCGAGGCGGTAGAAATGGATGAGCTCGAAACCGGTATCGACGAAGCTAGCGAAGCACCCGTGATGGCTGAGGAAGCAGGGCCACAATATGCACCGCGTGTGATATCGGCACAAAATGCCTTCATCATGCGTTCGATGATGCGTGAAGTGGTGCAACGCGGTACGGCAGTACGCGCCAAGGCATTGGGGCGGAACGATATCGCCGGTAAAACCGGAACAACGAATGATCAAATCGATGCCTGGTTCAGCGGTTTCAATGACCAGGTGGTAACCACCACCTGGGTCGGATTCGATAATCAGCGCAGTATGGGCAACCGTGAAACCGGGGGGCGGGCAGCCTTGCCGATGTGGATCGAGTTTATGCGGGTAGCGCTCGAAGGCAGTCCGGAAAATTTGCAAGAGCAGCCCGAAGGGCTGGTAACAATTCGGATTGATTATGAAACCGGAAAGCGTGCGGATGTCGAAAGCCGCAGAAGCCTGTTTGAAGTCTTCCGGGTGGAGAATGCGCCAAAAGAGAAAGCCCTGGCTCAATCGAGTAGCGATGATTCTGGTGGAATCATGATCAATGCCCCCGAAACAGAAGACGAAATCGTCGAAGACATCTTCTAATTCCAACTGTCATCTCGCGGCTTGACCGCGGGATCCATCTTTAAATTACCTTCGATGCTACCTCGGGGGGAAGCCAGCAAAAGGCGCTCCCAACCGGTGCTGCGCACCGGTTGGTCCATCCATGGAATCGCTTGGAGCTCGGCATCCATGCCTCGCTACACTTTTGCGGACATTCTCCCAAGACTGCTGAGTATCTGACTCTGAACTCGCTGAATTCTCTTGAGGCAACCGA
>CALJYH010000074.1 GCA_937984095.1 uncultured Gammaproteobacteria bacterium
TTTTTGATCGACGTCGCGCACCACTGGAACGACCAGCCCGTTGGGCGTATCGACGGCAATCCCGATATGAAAATATTTTTTCATGACCAGGTTTTCACCACTTGCATCGAGAGAGGCATTAAAGCCCGGGAACTCCTGTAACGCGCTGACGACTGCCTTCATCAAAAATATCAATGGTGTCAGGCGAACTGATTTCTTTTCGGCTTCTTTTGCCAGTGATTTTCGAAAGGCTTCAAGCTCGGTTATGTCAGCGTCGTCGAACTGGGTAACATGGGGGACCGTAATCCAGCTGCGATGCAGATGTGCCCCGGAGATCTTCTGGATCCGACTCAATGCAACTGTCTCGATTTCACCAAACTTGGAGTGATCTACTTCGGGTACGCTGCTAACGCTGATACCGGTCCCAGCCGAAGCTGCACCACCGGCCATGGCAGACTTGATGAAAGCCTTGACATCGGCCTTAACGATGCGACCCTTGGCGCCGCTGGCGATTACCTGTTCCAGGTTGACACCGAGTTCACGGGCATACCTGCGAATCGAGGGACTGGCATGAATTGTCGTGCTGCCCGAGGTCACAGCCTGGCTAGCGTTCGTGCCCGGGTGGGGTCGTAATGTCTTGCCTGGGCCGACATCGACTATTGACTGACTGGTGGTTGCCGGTGGTGAAGGCTCACTGGCCTCTGCCGGCGGATCAGGTTCGGGTACGGATTCGACGGGCGAAGCCTCAGTCTCGACTGGCGCCGCGGACTGCTGAGGTTCTTCAGCCTTCGCAGCGGCATCACTGGCACTCAGCGTTGCAATTTGATCGCCTTCGTTCAGACGATCACCCACGTTGACTATAATCGATTCTATAGTCCCCGCGAACGGGCTTGGGATCTCCATCGTTGCCTTGTCTGATTCAAGCACGATGATGGACTGTTCTGGTTCGACAACATCCCCCGCAGCAACCAGTATTTCAATGATCTCGATATCCTGAAAGTCGCCGACGTCAGGAAGCGTTATTATTTTATTTTCTGCCACTTAAATGCTCCTGCTGGCCAGCCTAAACCGTCACCGGATCAGGCTTTTCGGGATCAATACCATACTTCTTTATTGCCCGTTGCACTACTTTACTATCGAGCTCGCCATCATCGCTCAAAGCCTTAAGCGCGGCAACCACCACATAATAGCGATTCACTTCAAAGAAAACGCGCAGATTTTCGCGGGTATCACTACGACCGAAACCATCGGTACCGAGACTGACGAAACGTGACCAAACAAATTCACGTATTTGTTCCGCATAGGCGCGAATATAGTCGGTCGAGATAATAACCGGCCCCTTACGCCCCCGCATCTTGGTTTCAAGATAACTTTGGCGCGCCTTTTTAGTCGGATGCAATTGATTCCAGCGCGCACAACTTTGCGCTTCACGGGCGAGCTCATTGACACTGGTCACGCTCCACACGTCGGCATTAATCTTAAAATCCTTTTTCAGTAGTGCTGCAGCGGCAATAACCTCGCGCAAAATTGTGCCTGACCCCATTAACTGCACCTTGAGGCCTTTCTCCTCACCCTCCTGCAAGCAATAAATACCCTTGATAATGCCCTCTTCCGAACCTTTCGGCATCGCCGGATGCAAGTAGTTTTCATTCATAACCGATATGTAATAGAAAACGTTCTCCTTCAGCTGGTACATACGCTTCATGCCGCTGTGGATTATTACCGCAAGTTCGTAGGCGAAGGTCGGATCATAGGATACGCAGTTGGGAATCGTCCCGGCGACAACCAGGCTATGGCCATCCTGGTGCTGCAAACCCTCACCAGCGAGCGTGGTACGGCCGGCGGTACCGCCCATCAGAAATCCTCGCACCTGCATGTCACCGGCCGCCCAGGCTAGGTCACCAATGCGCTGGAAACCGAACATCGAGTAGTAGATATAAAAAGGAATCATGGCGACGCCATGCGAAGTGTAAGCCGATCCAGCAGCGATCCATGAAGACATCGCGCCTGCCTCGTTAATGCCTTCTTCGAGGATCTGCCCCTTGATGTCTTCCCGGTAGTACATCACCTGGTCAGAGTCCATCGGCTCATAAAGCTGGCCTTTAAACGAGTAGATCCCGAGTTGACGAAACATACCTTCCATACCGAAGGTTCTGGCTTCATCCGGCACGATCGGGACAATATTTTTACCAATGTTTTTGTCGCGCGCCAGGGTGGAGAGCATGCGCACAAAAGCCATCGTGGTCGAGAATTCGCGATCACCACTATCCTTTAGCAATGCCTCAAAGACCTCGAGTCCGGGAATAACTAACGGTTCCGCGGTATCACTGCGAACCGGCATATATCCACCCAGCTTTTCACGGCTCTGGCGCATATATTCCATTTCCACGCTGTCTTCGGGAAACTTGTAAAAAGGAGTTTCTGCTATATCGTCATCGCTGATCGGAATATTGAATCGATCGCGAAACGCCTTAAGCGAGTCCTCGCCCATTTTCTTTTGTGAATGGGTGATGTTCTGCCCCTCACCCGCTTCACCCATACCGTAACCTTTCACCGTTTTTGCCAGAATTACGGTTGGTCGGCCGGTGGACTCAACCGCCTCGGCATAGGCCGCATAGACCTTGTGTGGATCGTGGCCGCCCCGATTCAGGCGCCAGATATCTTCATCGGACATATCGGCGACCATTTCACGCGTTTCGGGATACTTTCCGAAAAAATGTTCGCGCGTGTAAGCACCGCCCTTTGCCTTGCAGGCCTGGTATTCGCCATCGATGGTTTCCTCCATGAGTCGCTGCAACACGCCGTCTTTATCCTTGGCAAGCAAGTGATCCCAGTAGGAACCCCAGACCACTTTTAATACATTCCACCCCGCACCGCGGAATACAGCCTCGAGCTCCTGGATAATTTTGCTATTGCCCCTCACCGGGCCATCGAGGCGCTGCAGATTACAGTTGATAACGAAAATCAGATTATCCAGATTTTCACGGCTGGCCAGCGAAATCGCGCCCAGGGATTCCGGCTCATCCATTTCACCGTCACCCATGAAGGCCCAGACCTTGCGATCGTCTTGCGGCTGGAGGCCACGGTTTTCCAGGTACTTCATGAATCTTGCCTGGTAGATGGCCATGATGGGACCGAGCCCCATCGATACGGTTGGAAATTGCCAGAAATTAGGCATCAACCAGGGATGCGGGTAAGACGAAAGCCCGTTTTCATCCAGCGCTTCCTGGCGAAATGCTTTCAATTGATCTTCGCTGATGCGCCCTTCGAGAAAAGCGCGCGCATACACACCCGGTGCCGAGTGCCCCTGGAAAAACACCAGGTCGCCCTTGTTTTCTTCGGTGGGTGCACGAAAAAAGTGCATAAAACCAACGTCGTAAAGGGTCGCTGCCGAGGCAAAGCTTGCAATGTGCCCTCCGAGTTCGCTCGACTTGCGATTGGCGTGTACCACCATCGCCGCGGCATTCCAGCGGATGACCGAACGAATACTGTGCTCGATTGCCTGGTCACCGGGGATTGGTCGCTGTTGCGTTACGGGGATGGTATTAACATAGGCCGTTTTCGCGGAGAACGGCAGATAGGCACCCGAACGCCGGGTTTTGTCGATCAGTCGCTCGAGCAAAAAATGAGCCCGTTCCGGTCCCTCGCGCTCAAGCACCGAATCGAGCGATTCTATCCATTCCTGAGTCTCTTCAGGATCAATATCGGTTTGATCTACCACGTGCATTGCCTTTGTTGTATTTTGGCGGAATTATACAGCATATTAATCCGCGCCCAGATGTTATTATTATAACTAACACCAAAATCAATATTCCATACTCTGGCCTCAGAAACGAATGAATAAACTTACCATCATCACTCCAGATGACTGGCATCTGCACCTGCGCGATACGCCTCATATGGAAGCAGTTGTCAGCGATACCGCGCGCCAGTTCGGACGCGCCATCATCATGCCGAACCTGAACCCGCCAGTGCGAACCTGTGCGGATGCAATCGCCTACCGCGAACGCATTCTGGCCGCACTTCCGGCGCAAAGCAGTTTTAGGCCACTCATGACCCTGTACCTGACCGACAACACCAGCACTGCAGATATCAGGGAAGCCAGTGCCTCGGAACATATCCATGGCGCGAAACTTTATCCGGCCGGTGCAACCACCAACTCGGAGGCCGGAGTTACCGATCTCGCCAAACTTGATCACGTGTTCGAGGCCATGCAAAAGCATGGTCTCATACTTCAGGTACACGGTGAAGCCACGGCACCAGAGGTTGACATTTTTGATCGCGAGAAAGTTTTTATCGATCAGTATCTCGCGAAAATTCGCAGTAAATTTCCCGAATTGAAAATCGTGTTCGAACATATCACAACCCGCGATGCGATCGATTTTGTGCGCAGTGTCGATGCGAATATGGCCGCAACCATAACCCCTCATCATTTGCTCATAAATCGCAATGCAATTTTTGAAGGCGGTATCAGGCCTCATCATTACTGCCTGCCGGTTGCCAAACGCGAAGGGCATCGTCAGGCATTGCTGGGGGCTGCCAGTAGTGGCGAGGCCCTGTTTTTTGCCGGCACGGATAGCGCTCCCCATAGTAAAAACGCAAAAGAATCTGCGTGCGGTTGTGCCGGAATTTACTCGGCCCATAGTGCCGTCGAACTGTATGCCGAGGCCTTTGATGAGGTTGCCGACTTTACCCATTTCGAATCTTTCATGAGCCTTAAAGGTGCCGAATTTTACGGACTGCTGCAGAACCAGGGATCGATCACCCTGGAACGCAGGGAGTGGACAATTCCAGATTCACTTCCCTACCCGGGATCAAGCCTGATTCCATTTAAGGCGGGCCAGGTATTGCAATGGAAGATTATCGATAATGACTGAAACGACGCTCTTGTCACAGCGTTTTCGAGGGTTTCTCCCGGTCGTTGTTGATGTAGAAACCGGGGGCTTTAACGAGTCAACCGACGCCTTATTGCAAATTGCCGCGGTGATTATCGACATTGATCAACAGGGACAACTTTACTGCAGCGAAACCGTTTCCTGTCACGTAACCCCTTTCGAAGGTGCCAATCTTGATCCCAAATCGATGGAGGTCAATGGCATCGATATCGATCACCCGTTTCGCCTGGCGGTGGAGGAAAAGCAGGCGCTACCAAAAATTTTCAAACCGGTGCGTAATGCGATCAAACGTCACAGCTGCAAGAAAGCCATATTGGTAGGACATAACGCACATTTCGATCTTAAATTTATTTATGCGGCAGCGGCACGAGCGGGAATAAAGCGCAATCCCTTCCATCCCTTTAGCACCTTTGACACGGTCACTCTTGCCGGCCTGGTTTATGGTCAGACAGTACTTGCGCGTTCGGTCAAATCGGCCGGCATGGAATGGGATTCAAGTGAAGCACATTCGGCAGTCTATGATGCTGAAATGACGGCGATGTTGTTTTGCAAGATCGTCAATGAAGTGGCATTTATACAGCCTTAGTTCGAGATTTCCTCTATACTCGCCGTTAATAAAACCTTTAGTTTTAAGCCTTGCGCAAAGAAGACCTCTCCATCATTGTCGTCGATGACCTGCAATTTAGCCGCGAAGTGGTTAAATCCGGTCTCGGTAAATCCGGGTTCACCGACATCCGTACTGCATCCTCGGCAGACGAAGCACTCTATTTACTCAACCAGCGACGCGCTCATGTTGTGCTGGCCGATTTCTGGATGCCGGGCATGAATGGGCTGGAAATGACCGACCTGGTGCGTCGTTGGGATGAAAATAATGACCGTTACACCGGCATCGTTTTGCTCACTGCGGAAGATACCGCTTCGAGTATCGTGGTTGCCTTTGACCGCGGGGTTGACGACTTTATATCCAAATCTGCGAACCAGTTTGAACTCGCGGCAAGAGTCTATGGTGCTGGACGAAACGCCTATCAGCAAAACGAACTGCGCGAGCGGATGCGTAACCTCAGCAGCCAGTTCCTGCGCGTCAAGCAATACAGCCTGCAGGATCCGGAAACCAATTTGCCAAATCGGGCTCAGCTCGAATTACATATCGAGTCTTTAATCGAGCATTGCAATACCCGTGGCGGCGGCCTCGGACTAGGCATGATCGAAGTAAGTTCGCCCAACAATGAACTACGCCTCGGTACCTTGAAGACAATTGCCAATTCGATCCAGCTTTCGCTACGACCAATGGACATGGTTTCGAGATTTAATATTAATACCTTCGCGGTTTCGGTGCAGTTTCAGGATCCGGAAAACTTTAATCCCGACCTGTTCGATCGCCTGATAAATAGCATCAAGCGACACACTTTGCAGACTACCGACGAGGGAAAACATCTAGATATATCGATTGGTGTATGGCACGGAAACGGCTTCGAGGCCCCATCGGTATCAGAAATCATCAGCCTCGCGCACGAGTCCTGCGCACCTATCAATTAACAACCAAAAAAACCCACCAGGGCGGAGGGGTTTTCGAATCCTTTTTTTAGCTTGCCTTGCTTTCCAATGCCGACCTGGCGAGTTTCTCTAACTCACCCGACTCGTGCATCTCAAGCGTGATATCGCAGCCACCGATCAATTCCCCGCTGACATAAACCTGGGGAAAGGTTGGCCAATCGGCAAAGCGCGGCAGGTTTTGAAAAATTTCAGGGTCGGATAATACGTTGACATAAGCAAATTCTATGCCCAGCGATTTGAGGGCTTCGGCAGTCCTGCTGGAGAAGCCGCACTGCGGTAGCTGTGGCGTACCCTTCATGTAGATGATGACCGGGTGGGTTTCGACTTGCTGCTTAATACGTTCCAGGACGTCCATTGAATACCTCAAAAAATAACCAAGTAATTTACTAAGGTATTATCATAACCGTTTTTTTCAAACATGGAAATCGCGTTTCATCTTTATTTTACAAAACATCGACATGTTGCTGCAGCCAATACTCCAGCAATGCACAGTGCCAGAGTTTGCTACCGTTTAAGCGCGTAAAATGCTGCTCCGGTTCATCTAACAAGCGATCGATGTAATTCCGGTCAAACAGCCCCCTGTCTCGACTGGACTGGCTATTCAGAGTGTCCGCCATAAAATGGAAGAAGTCACCGCGCACGTATTTTAATGCCGGCATTGGAAAGTAACCTTTCGGCCGGTCAATTACCGCATCGGGAATACGGCCACGGGCGATCTCCTTGAGAATGCCCTTACCCTCGTGCTTCAGTTTTAGTTCGGGCGGGCAGGATGCTGCCAGCTCTACCAGCTGATGATCGAGAAAAGGCACGCGCGCCTCCAGCCCCCAGGCCATGGTCATGTTATCAACCCTTTTGACTGGATCGTCTACGACCAGGGTGGTGACATCGAACCGTAAAACGGCGTCCAGGAAACTATCGGCCTGGCCGGTATTCAAATGCTCTTCGATCAGTTTGGCAGTATAGTCCTCACCTCGATAGGCTGTTGCCACCGTATCACAGAACTCGTCATGATCACGATCGACATAATGATTTGAAAATCGCTCCAGCGCTGCTCCCTCGGCGGCTGCCATTTTCGCATACCAGAAATAGCCGGCAAAAACCTCGTCTGCACCCTGCCCGCTTTGCACCACTTTTACAGATTTCGAAACCTGTTCGGAGAGCAGGTAAAAGGCGACCGCATCCTGACCAAACATGGGTTCCGCCATGGCCATAACCGCTTCCGGTAGACGGGTTAGCACCTCGGCATTTGGAATCAGAAACTTCTGATGATCGGTGGCATATCGCTCTGCGACCGGATCGGAAAATTCAAACTCGTTGCCTCTTTCTTCAGGCTGGTCTTCAAAACCGATACTGAAGGTGCGTATATCATGCTGTCCCGCCTCTGCCAGCAAGGCCACCAGCAGGCTCGAATCCAGCCCGCCCGAAAGCAGCACTCCAACCGGAACGTCGGCAATAGTGAGTCTTTTTTTAACCGCCTGCATCAACGAGTCATGAATTGCCTGGTTCCATTCCTCGACGGACATGGACTCCGCAGGGCGTTTTGACATCAGCGTCCAGTAACGTTCCTCGGTGAGCTTGCCGCCTGGTGTTACATTCATGTAGAAAGCGGGCCGACATTTTTTGATCGACTTGATCAGCGTACGCGGAGCGGGTATCACGGCATGCAGGCTGAGCTGGTGATGTAGCCCAACTGGATCAATATCGGTTGCAAACAAACCGGTTGCCAGCAATGCCTGCGGATTCGACGCAAAATAGAAACCCTGCGCTGAAACCGCGTAGTAAAGTGGCTTGATACCCATGCGATCACGGGCCAGAAAAAGGTTTTGTTGTTTCGAATCCCAGATCGCAAATGCGAACATGCCGTGCAATCGCTCAACGCAGGCGTCACCCCAGCAGGCATAGGCATTGATGATGACCTCGGTATCACTTTGAGATTTGAATTGGTAACCCCTGCTAATCAAAGTCGTGCGTAACTCGGGATAGTTGTATATGGTCCCATTGAAAACAATGGTGTAGCGTTCGCTGCTGTCCTGCATCGGCTGGTGCCCCGCTGCAGACAGGTCAATTATCGCCAGCCGACGATGTCCAAGCATCACCGGGCCATTAAAGTATTCTCCTTTGTCATCTGGACCGCGCTGCGCAACCCGGGCCGACATGCTGTCTGCATGATCGGAATTGATCGCGTTGCCGTCGAAACTCAGAGCACCAAACAAGCCGCACATATAACCTCACAAAAGTTGTCGTTTCTTCACCCGACATGCGTCCAAGGATACATTGCACCCCATATCGAAAGACCCTATACTCCGCCGCGTGTGGCGGGGGCAGAACACAATTACCCGGCCCCGTATTCTAAACGTTTATGATCGGGAGTCATCAATGAATCCGTTAAAATCAATTACCGGCACAATCGTCACCGGGGTGGTGATCTCCGCCATTGTGATGATCATCTTTGCCGATGGTATCACCAGTGCAATCGAGTGGACGGTATGGTTCCACGTACTAGCTGGCGTGGCCTGGATCGGTCTGCTTTACTACTTTAACTTCGTACAGGTACCGGGTGTTGCCAAGGCGCTATCAGAAGCCGATAGTGGCGGTCCCGGACCGGCCGCTATTAACAAATATGTTGCACCAACGGCATTGCTCTGGTTTCGATGGGCGGCCGTAGCGACCTGGCTTTCAGGTGCAGCGATTCTGGCGAAAATGGGCATCCTGGGTGCCGCTTTTACTTTCCAGCCTGGCGCAGCGGTAATCGGCGTCGGTGCATGGCTGGGAACAATCATGGCAATTAACGTATGGGTATTCATCTGGCCAAACCAGAAAAAAATTCTCGGCCTGGATGGGCAAACCCATGAAGCGGATGTCATTGCCAAAGCAAAAACCGTAGCCTTGATGGCATCACGCACCAACACGGCTTTATCCATCCCGATGTTGCTGTCGATGACTGCTTACGCACATGGGGGCTTCCCTTTCTAAGTGGTCGATCAGCCAGATCTAAAGCCTCGTTTACACGGGGCTTTTTTTTACCCTAAAACTTGTAATCGTTGAAAATCACTGTATGTTTGAGCGTTTTTTTCACGCGGCCAGACAATGTCGGACCATCTCGTCAATGCATATCAATCACTGCCCGTCACTTTTACTCATGGTGATGGTTGTTACCTTTGGGACGCTGAGGGTCAGCAATATCTGGACGCACTCTGCGGGATATCTGTCACTAACCTCGGCCACAACTACCCTCCTTTAACCGCGGCAATTCAGGAACAGGCGGCGACCCTGTTACATACATCGAACCTCTATTCGATTACCTGGCAACATAAACTCGCAGATCTGCTGTGTGCGACTGCAAACATGGACCGGGTCTTCTTTGCCAACTCGGGAGCTGAAGCCAACGAGGCGGCAATCAAACTGGCGCGCCTGTATGGTCACCAGCAAGGCATCGAGACTCCGCAGATCGTTGTCATGCAACATGCATTTCACGGCCGCACCATGGCAACGCTAAGCGCCACCGGAAGTCGCAAGGTACAGGCGGGTTTCGAGCCACTGGTTTCCGGTTTTGTGCGCGCTCCTTACAACGACGTCGCGGCGATCGAGGCAATCGCAGAAAATAATCGGAACGTTGTCGCGATCCTCGTAGAACCGGTACAGGGTGAAGCAGGAATTGTGATACCGGATGCGGGGTATCTTGGTGCGCTGCGACGCATCTGCGATCAAAACAACTGGCTGCTAATGCTGGACGAGGTTCAAACCGGAATGGCACGCAGCGGCAAGATGTTTGCGTACCAGCACAACGCGGTTCTGCCGGATGTATTGACCCTGGCAAAGGCGCTTGGCAACGGAGTCCCGATTGGCGCCTGTGTTTCCCGGGGAAAAGCGGCAGAAGTGTTCAAGCCGGGAAATCATGGATCCACCTTTGGGGGTAATCCATTAGCCTGTCGGGCTGCTTATACCGTGCTGGAGAGCATGCTCGGAAACAAGATCGCCGATAACGCGACACAGCGCGGAGAACAATTGTCCAATCTCCTGCGGCAGGGGCTTGCCGATAACAAACAGGTTGTCGAAGTGCGCCATCTGGGATTATTAATGGCGATAGAAATGAAAATTCCCTGCCAGGCTCTGGTAGCGCTCGCACTGGAACGGGGATTGCTGATCAATGTCACCGCGGAACGGACTATCCGCCTGCTTCCGCCCTTAATCCTCAGCGAAGCACAAACCGCCGAGATCGCCAGCAAACTGATCACTTGCATTTACCACTTCACCGAGTAGCGAAATGCCGACACGCCATTTTTTAAGCCTGCTGGACTTTAGCAGTGACGAGCACAGGGCCTTGATCGCGCACGCGATCGATGTCAAACAGAAATTGAAACAAGGTATCCGGCATACACCCCTTGAAGGGAAACTGCTGGCCATGATCTTCGAAAAATCTTCAACTCGAACCCGGGTTTCGTTTGAAGCAGGAATGTACCAGCTGGGAGGTCACGCAATCTTCATGTCGCCGCGAGACAGTCATCTGGGACGGGGCGAACCCATTGAAGACAGTGCACGAGTTATATCAAGCATGGTGGACGGTATTCTGATTCGCACCTTTGGTCACGATCGCATCGAAAATCTGGCACAAAACTCGCGCGTACCGGTTATCAATGGCCTCAGTGATTTACTGCATCCCTGCCAGCTGCTGGCCGATATGCAAACCTGGTTTGAACAACGAGGTGATATTGCCGGAGCCAGTGTCGCCTGGATCGGAGATGGCAATAATATGTGCCATTCCTATATAAACGCAGCCCTGAAATTTGGATTCGACCTCAGGATCGCATGTCCCCCAGGCCACGAACCGGCGGCCGAGTTGGTACAACGCGGGGGTGAATCGGTGACGCTTCATGATTCTGCTGAAGCAGCAGCCAGGGACGCGAATTTGATCGTGACCGATGTCTGGGCCAGTATGGGCCAGGAAGAAGAGCAACAACAACGCGCGGCAACTTTTGCTGCATACCAGGTCAACCAGTCAGTCATGTCGCAGGCTGATAGTGACGCCTTATTTATGCACTGCCTGCCAGCCCATCGTGGTGAGGAAGTCACCGCCGATGTCCTCGACAGTTCGCAATCCGTCATCTGGCAAGAAGCAGAAAACCGCCTGCATGCTCAAAAAGCCCTGCTCGAATTTCTCCTCAAGCCGGGGGTTTAACCTTCAAGGATCTCGAGCCGGTCGCGACCGCGCTCCCTGGCTAACTTGAGCGCAGTATCTGCCCTGACCAGCAACTCCCGCGAGGAAGAACCCGGAGTGACTGCCTGGCAGCCCAGCCCGATACTCATGGTCAGAAACGGCCGTGTAGCTGACTTCAGATGCTCTATTTTTTTTTGCGCCAGGGCCTGCATGATATCGAGCGCAATCTGGCGCGCGTTTTCGCAACTCATTTCGGGGAGCAACACCGCGAATTCGGCCCCTTGCAGGCGGGCCACCATTTGGCCCGGGTGTGAAATCTGGTTACTCAGCATTCCAGCAATTTGACGCAGGTGTAAATCCCCTGCTTCCTGACCATAGTGTTCGTTAAATTCATGGTAATGATCGATGTTGAGTTTTATCAACGATACCTGACCATTGTTACCCTGATACTGACGCCAGACATCTTCCAGGTGAACGCGAAAGGCACGATAATTCGAAACGCCGGTAAGCTCATCGCTGGTCGATACTTTTTCCAACGCCTTGTTGGTCCTGGAAACCGATTCGAGCAGGCGCTGCAAATCCTCGATCAGGGTTTCATTGTCATAGCGGTAATAAAGCGCATCGTTGACCAGTTCATTCATCCGTTTCACGCTTACAAATCCGGCGATCATAAAAAATAAATACAGGAAACTGAGAACAAAGGCACCGGAATTCATCTGCAGAAATAGCCATATGGTGACTGGCAGCATGATCGTAACCATATAGGCGATGTAGACGCGCAGTGAAGTTGACAGGTAAGCAATGGCTCCGGCACACATCGTCAGTAACATCGCATGCAAAATGATTTGCACGTTGCTGCTGATATAGTTCATCAATAAAGCAGCACCGCAACCAAGCATCAAACCCGAGGCAACAACGCCGATCAAAAAGCGATCATGCCACTGTCGATAGGGGAAGTAGGCCTTGTTGCGAAGACCCAGAAATTTTTGCAGCAACCACCACCTTGCCAGCATTATCAGGTACAGCAGTAATAACCAGCCGATGACCCAGTACTCTCGACCCTGGATTTCGAGTTCAACATAGGCCAGGGCCGATGCCAGCGTAGAGATAAAAAGGGTTATGAAAATACCGAGGCGAAAACGATTATAGAGAAAGGCAACAAGTTCCTGCTGCTGCAGTTGATGTGTGCTGACGGGTTTACTTACGGTGTTAATCGGGAAATCCTTTTGCGTTCTTTGTTAGCTTCCACGAATGTACTATAGTGCAGTTCGAGTGTAGCCGATATCAGCAGAAATGAGTAATACGCAAGACTATGTGCAGTGGTTTCGGGGCGCCGCTCCTTATATCAAGGCACATCGCAAGAAAACTTTTGTCATCATGGTTTCGGATGAAATCATTTATTCGGACAGATTTATCGGGCTGGTGCACGATATCGCGCTGCTGAACCATCTCGGCATAAAGCTGGTCATTCTCCACGGAAGCCGCAGCAGCATCGAGTCCCACCTGGCTAACAACAACATTGATTCCCGGTTTCATCAAAACATCAGGATAACCGATACAGCGGCCTTGCCATTCGTGATACAGGCGATCAATGAAGTTAGGACATATTTTGAATCTCAGTTATCGACCGGTTTACCAAATACCCCTATGTCCGGGTCGGAACTTTCCCTGGTCGGAGGTAATTTTGTAATTGGCATGCC
>CALJYH010000075.1 GCA_937984095.1 uncultured Gammaproteobacteria bacterium
GACGAAAGCCTCCTGAGTGCATTCGCCAGGGGTTTGGATGTGCATCGTTCAACCGCCGCGGAAGTCTTCGGGGAAGAGCTCGAACAGGTCAGTAACGAGCAGCGCCGCGCAGCCAAGGCAATCAATTTCGGCCTGATTTACGGGATGTCAGCATTCGGTCTCGGTAAGCAATTGAATATCGGTCGAAATGAAGCGCAGCAGTATGTTGATACCTATTTTGAGCGTTATCCCGGCGTCAAACGCTACATGGAAGAAACCAAGCAATGCGCGCGCGACCAGGGCTATGTTGAGACAGTATTTGGGCGCAGGCTGTATTTGCCAGATATTAATGCGCGCAATGGCAATGTGCGTCAATATGCAGAGCGTACCGCAATCAATGCACCGATGCAGGGCACTGCGGCGGACATAATCAAGCGCGCAATGATCGAGGTACAGACCTGGCTCACTAAGGGTGACCAGGACTGTAAGATGATTATGCAGGTCCACGATGAGTTGGTGTTTGAAGTTGCTGTCGATGAAGTCGACTCCTGTCGGGCTTATATCGCCGGGTTAATGACCGACGCAGCTGATCTTTCGGTGAAACTGGAAGTAGACGCTGGAGTAGGACTCAACTGGAACGAAGCCCACTAGGAGTTTTAGCCGGGCCCTGGATTTAACCGGGCCTGGTGATTAATTCAACCACTGCATTGGCCTGGGAAGTGACTAATGCAATCCCGGTAGATCTTAATTGCAGGTACCCTGCCGTTCTAGTGTTTACAAAGAGCCCGTAAGCGGAAGAAAATTTTAGCGTCCTGATGATCCAATTCGCCCGCAGATGCGTAAATTCATAAATCGCTATCGACGGGGTTTAAAACGCAAAATTAACCCCCATCTGATATGGGTAACAGACACTCAAAGCGCCCAGTTTACAAGCAGTTTGAAGGAACTAAACCGGGTATTGGATGTCTACTTAAATAGCGCTATAGCCCAGCGCTATGTCCGTTCTCCCTCCTATGAGCGGACAACGATCCGGAAACCCCATCCGGATCACACGTTTGACCCTGGCAGTTATCTGCCAGGGCTTTTTTTTGCTCCTAAACTGGTGACGTTAACCCACTTCAACTCAGTCAAAGATGAGCCATTTGCCGCATATTTGCTCGAGAGATTCAAGCCCCTGGCGGTTCAGGATCGATAACGTAGAGACACTTTGATCGGGTCCGGACAGTTGCGCCTCGGTGGCCAATATCGCTTTGCGAGTCGCTGATCGCGACAGCTTATCTGATTTGGTGAGCAGGATATGCAGCGGTAAGCTGTCGCCTATCATACTGATAAGGCCCCGATCGAGATCGCCGATACCGCGGCGAATATCAACCACTATAACCAGCCCTTTCAAGGCCTGGCGTTCCAACAGGAAAGTCGTCAGTACCCGATCCCAATGATTGCGCATTTGCTTCGATACTTTGGCGAAGCCATAACCGGGTAAATCAACCAGGCGTCGATGCTGGTCGAGTTCGAAGAAGTTTATCAACTGCGTACGCCCTGGGGTCTTGCTGGTTTTACACAAACCCTTTTGACGCACCAGGCAGTTTATCGCGCTCGATTTACCCGAATTAGAGCGACCCGCGAACGCCACTTCGGCTCCCTCGTCTGGAAGCAGCTGCGAAAGCTCAAATGCGCTGGTGGCAAATTTTGCCTGTTTGAAAGAAATGCTCATTATATCGATTGGGTTAGTGTTGAACCTGCGGCCCGGGTATGATATACATTTGCGCCCAAAATTTCCGACCATTTTCCCCCTGGAGAAATAATGAAAGCGAGCCAAATTGGAGCCATGATCTTGGCCTTGTCCGGCCTGGTGTCATTCGCCGTGAATGCCGGTGATATCGAAGCTGGCAAAACTAAGAGCGCCGTGTGTGCCGCTTGCCACGGGACGGACGGAAACAGCACCAATGCAGCCTGGCCATCGCTTGCCGGCCAGCATGCCAGCTACACTTACAAGCAGTTAATAGATTTTAAAGCCGGACGTCGTAACAATGCCTCGATGACCGGTATGGTGGCGCTGTTAAATGACGAGGACATGAAGAACCTTGCGGCTTTCTATGAAAGTCAGCAACCTAAATCCGTGGCCTTCGATGGGGACAGGATTGAAACTGGCGAAAGTATTTATCGGGGTGGTATTACCGAAACCAAAGTGGCTGCCTGTATGGGCTGTCATGCGCCGAGCGGCGAGGGTAACGGCCCCGCTGGCTGGCCGTCACTCAAGGGCCAGCATCCCGAATATCTGGTTACACAGCTACAGAGCTTCAAGCAGGGAACACGCGCCAACGATACCGGCAAAATGATGCGCAACGCTGTGGTACGTATGTCAGATGAGGAAATGAAGGCAGTAGCGGCCTACATCGCAGGTATCCAGTAAATCTGACTAATGTCTACATTCAGCGGCCATTAACCTGGTCCGATTTAAATTCACGACTAAACTAATCGAGAACAACGCTGTCTCTAGATGAATAATTTTTTTCAGGAGAAACACAATGATTAAGCGCTGGCTGATGAGTTTCGCCGTGTTGCTGTTAATTTCTGGCAACGCTGCTGCGCAAATGACTTTCTCAGAGGGTACCGATTACCAGTTGGTTACGCCAGCGGTTAAAACATCGCAGCCCGACAAGGTAGTGGTCACCGAAATTTTCTGGTATGGCTGCCCACACTGCTTTCGTTTCGAGCCCTATGTAGAAAGCTGGTCTGCGGATTTACCTGATGGCGTTGTATTTGAGCAGGTTCCGTCATCCCTCAATCCGCGGTGGACGGAGCATGCGCGTGCTTACTATGCATTTAAGATGATGGGTGCACTGGAGCAGTCACATAAAGCCTTATTTGATGCAATACATCTCAAGCGCGAGCGATTAACCAGCCTCGACACGATCGCCGAGTTTGCCACGAGCCTGGGGCTCGATGAAAAACTGTTTAGAGAAAATTATTTTTCATTCCCGGTTGAAACCCAGATTCGTAAAAACATTCAAAAGGAAAAGCGCTATGGTCATCGCGGCGTACCCGCAATTATCGTCAATGGTAAGTATCTGGTATCGGCGTCATTGGCTGGCAGTAATGAGCGCATGATTCAAATTATGAACTTCCTCGTTGCAGAAGAACTGGCGCAGCAGTAATCCAGGCGATAAATTACTGGTTTAAATAAGGAATTGGTAGCTATTTGCCGTTTTAACGCTACCTTTGCTCCAGTCCCGTCTAGCTAGTACTCCAGCCGAAGCGGGCGATTGCGATATTACCCTTACCATGGAATTCCAGCGATTCGCATAAATCCTGTATTAGTAGTATGCCGCGGCCGCTCAGAGCCGTTGCCTCGTCGAGCGGCGGGTCGTGATTTTCGAAATCGAAACCTTTACCACTGTCTTCGATACGAAGCAAAATACTGCGTCGGGTTGACTCCTGCTCGACTGACAGATTAAAAATCACGTGGCCACTGTCGAGATTGGCAAGTCGACTTTCGCGCGTCTGAAAGTAGGCTTCGAAACCTGCTGGGTCGGCTTTTAGATTAGAATCAAGGCCCAGTACACCGTGATCGAGAGCGTTTATATAAAGTTCGGTCATAACCGTGAATAATGATTGCCGTTCGGCTTCCAGTTCTTCCATCTCCATAAGGTAGTTAACCAGAATCGGAACCGGATTGGTTTCACGCAGTCTGGCCCCATTAAAACGCATCGACAGTTTCCATTCGCCACGATCACCGAGCATGTACTTCGACGGTTTGATGTAGTCATGCACCTCTATTTCGGGCAACACATCGTGGACACAGGTAATCTCTACCAGTGTGACGTCGTCCGCCTGGGTAGTGTTATTGCCGCAAAACTTATCGAGATCATCGAAAACCTGGTCGAATATGCCGTTTTTGGGCGCATTTGAAATCGACTCTATCAGGCGATCACTACCAAATTCCTGATCCTGGGCATTGCGGGCTTCGGTTAAACCATCGCTATGCATCAGTATCTTGTCGTTGTAGGCGATCGGAGCGTATTGCAGTATTTCCTTGGGATCAATTACAGCCTCGACGCCAAGTGGCAGGCCGTTAGAAATCAGGCGGTGCTTGATCTGGTTGGTTTCGCCATCGACGATTATTACGTCCGGCATACCGGCATTGAACACGCGCACATGTTCGAGGTCATGGTTGACAACTACCAGTTGGGCGCCAAAGAACATACCGACGGGTAGCATTGATTTCAATTTCTTATTAATGCCGGTGAGTATCTCTTCGGGGCTGAATCCCTTGGTGGTCATGGCACGAAATACCTCTGACACCGGCATCGCGCCGAGCGCGGCGAGCAGTCCGTGCCCGGTGAAATCCCCGGTCAGAAAAAACAGGTCTCGTGAAGGTGAGTAGGCCGATAAAACCATGTCACCGCTGAAGATACCGGCAGGGCGCACGACCTGTCGTAGATACGGATTCTCGATGTTTGAACTCTGAATCGCATTAATGAACACCGACTCAGCGATTTCCTGTTCACGGTGAATCATGCTGTACATGCCTTGCACTTCGCGATTTAGTGCGGCAATACGCTGCATCGAGCGAATTTTACTCTGCAGGATAATCTTATCGTAAGGCTTGATCAGGAAGTCATCGCCACCGGCCTCGATACACTGCGCGAGCGCTTCCTCATCACTCATCGCTGTCAGGAAAATGACCGGGACAAAGCGGTTTGCAGAGGCTGCCTTGATTTGACGTGTCGCTTCGTAACCATCGAGCACGGGCATCATCACATCCATGAAAATGATGCTGGGATTTTCCTGATTGAACAGGTCGATTGCTTCCTGTCCATTGACGGCTTCAATGGTTTGGTAACCCTGCTTGCTCAGCAGCGACTTTAAAATTAGCCGATTGGTTTTTTCGTCGTCGACGATCAGGGCTTTGCCGAGGCCGATATTACTCATATTGAAGTGCAGGTCGGTAA
>CALJYH010000076.1 GCA_937984095.1 uncultured Gammaproteobacteria bacterium
TATACCTTTCCACCGCTGACTATCGGAAGTTATACGGTTATTGTTGAAGCTTACGATGAAATGGGCAATAGTTTGTTTAGTGTGCCAGTTGCGCTGGAGGTGTTCTAATGTAAGACAGCCATCTCGAATGAGATGGATTTACTATATATGTCCGAGTTGGGTCGTTAGCTGCCGCCCATGCGTGAAATCTGAGCGTCTGCTTTGGAGAAAAAGTAACTTTGGAACAATCGACAGGTACCGGTTAATTACCAGGGAGCACCACTGGATCCTCAAAATACCTTAACCAGAAAAGGCCAATTTTAATGTCGGTCAGGATATTCCTCTGGCCCGATTCTATGATCACGCCGTTAAAGATCACAGACATAAGTTTGCCTCTAAGTCGTAGGCTTACGGTGGCATCGGCTTTCAACGATACCGGGCCGACATGAACATTCGCTTTAAGCCTTTGTTCGCTGTAAGTCATGGTTAGTTGAGTCACCCATAGAGTATTACAGAGGTAGTTGAGCGTTACATTACAGGTTTCGTTGTTAACACTTGGGTAGGTTACCTCCGACTCGCAGATCATTGTCAGTGGGGTCGTCTGGGTGTTCATAATTTATCCCTTAACCCTGGACTCTCGATAAACGGATTCGATTTCGTCATCAGTGTGAGGTGGGTTTTTCCTCGACTGTTTTCAGGCCCTTGTTTAGAAGGTGAGCCACCCAACGAGCAAGCTCTAGATTACTTATCTCTTCCTCCACCTGGCCCTCTGGGTTAAGGCTTTGAGTTTGCTGTACCGAACGACCATACCCCCGGTCTAGCAGCTCCTTGCAGGCGCTTATCTGCGCGGCTTCGGTGGTGCCGTGTTCAACAAGGTATATAAGACGCGCTAGAGCTTTGTCTGCGTGTTCCTGGGCTCTCTCGCGTATCTCTGCTGTGGTTTTATTAACGCTGCCTTTCTTGCGTCCACCATATTTCTTGCGCTTTTCCATTAAACTCAAATCACTAATTTAGATGCGATAGTTCTACTCAATTCATCTCCAAATTACCAACGCAAAACGGTTAAATTGCACCCTAGTCTTGCTCACAAACATCATTTGAAGTGGGGAAAAGGCTGATGTACTCATGGACATGAACGGTAAACCTGTTTCATCTCATGCCATATGAGAAAAGCTGTATCCGGGCAATTTTCTTTTGTCACAAAAAAATCTCCTAAATAGTTGATTGTTTGTGGCAAAATCGAGGTGTTTTCACAAAATAATTCCTGTAAGTATGTGTAATCTAAGCAAATTCGGGTTGATCTACTGTCACGTGGTGCAGTCCGAAGATATCCACGAATTTCTAGAGTAATACGGACCGGGCATGTCGCAACAGCTACCCCATGAAAATTCTAACCCGGCGGTACTGAGCAACTACTACGAAGGACCGGCTGCGGACCCGATGGGTGACGAGGTCTGGTGCTACAGCGATCGACTTTGCTACAGCCCCGGTGACACGATCGCCTTGCATGTTTCTACCACTGCATCAAACTATAGCCTGGAAATAGCGCGGGATGCACTCGAACTCGAAGTGCTGTTCACGTGCGCCGGGTTGCCGGGCCAGCGTCATCAAACGCCGCTCAATGCGTCGGTCATCGGCTGCGGTTGGCCCGTGAGTTATGAATTTCAGGTTCCAATCGACTGGCGCTCCGGTGCTTACCGGGTAACCTGCCGAATCGAAAGCGGCGATGGAAAGAGTCTTGAGCAGCATCATTTATTCCTGTTACGTTCGAACAGTTCTGATCGGCAACAACGTCTGTTACTGGTTTCTTCGACCGGTACCTGGTGTGCTTATAACAACTGGGGCGGATCGAATCACTACGAGGGAATTACCGGGTCGGAGGGTAAGGATTACTCACCAATACTATCGCTCGAACGTCCACTGCCGCGGGGTTTCGTGGTTTTACCCGGGGACGCACCACGGGCGGCGCTCGCAACGATTCCCAGGCATAACGAACCGGTTTCCTACCCGCACATGGAATGGGCTTACGCCAATGGCTACTGCAAGAAGTATGCTTCCGCCGGGTGGGCGTCGTACGAAACCCATTTTGTGAAGTGGGCCCTGGCTGCCGGTTTCGAAGTAGACGTTATCTCGCAATATGATCTGCAGCTGCGTCCGGAATCAATCGAGGATTATCCCTGCCTGGTGTTTATCGGCCATGATGAGTACTGGTCATGGGAAATGCGCGATACCGTAGATGCCTATGTCGACGCGGGCGGAAAAGTCGCGCGTTTTGCCGGCAACTTCATGTGGCAGACCCGGCTTGAGGATAACGGTCGGCGGCAGGTCTGTTACAAATCCCGCGCCCGTACCGAAGATCCGCAGCGCGACACGGATCGAATAACGACCAGCTGGGAGTATCCGCCGATAAACCGTCCCGGGGCGCTTACCTTCGGCCTGAACGCGATTCGCGGCGTTTATGCCGGTTGGGGTGGCTGCGTAGCGTTTGGCGCCGGCGGTTTTCCAGTCTATCGACCCGAGCATTGGGCCTTCGACGGTACGGGTTTAGGTTACGGTGATGTGCTTGGTGCGCAAAGTCGAATATTCGCTTACGAGGTTGATGGCCTCGATTATGTTGTCCGCGAGGGCTTGCCCTATCCATCCGGGGCAGAACAGGTACCGGATGAACTGGAGATCCTGGCGTTAGGGCTGGCTTCCAATGTTGAGGTTGCCCGTGGCCTTGAACCGCAGGCGTTATTCCTGGGCAGCGAAGACTGTGAGTTGCACGCCGAAATTCTCTATGGTGAAGTCAGCCCAAAAACCATCGCGCTCGCGGGCCGGGGTTCGGGTATGATCGTGTCGTTTCGTAAGGGTAATGGTGAAGTCTTCCATGCCGGCAGTGTCGAGTGGGTCGCGGGGCTGTTACGTCGTGACCCGCAGGTCGAACGGGTAACCACCAATGTACTGTCCCGTTTTTTAAGCCGATAAGGTCTAGTTTTCAGTCATTCGAAATGAGGTTCGCCGGGTCGTTGTATATAATTCATCTTTTGCTTTCTCGAATACGAATGGATGACGGGAGCAGTGTGTTGCAATGAAACCTGATGGTAGAACACTCGCCAGCTGCGGGTAGTAGATAATTGGAGATAATGTATGACCGTTAGTGTGAATCCTTTAATGGATGATGATCGCGAGCAGTGGGAAGTGCTTTACCATGGTTATGCCGAGTTTTACCAGGTGCCAATGAACAATCAAATTCTCGATACTGTTTGGAGCTGGATTCGTGATGACAGCAATCCTTTCTTCGGGCTGATCGCAAAGGATGAAAACGGCAAGGCACTGGGCCTGATGCATTGCCGGCAAATGGCGTCACCGCTGCGTGGCGCGCTGGTCGGATTTCTGGATGATTTGTTTGTCACACCTGAAGCACGCGGGCAGGGTGTGGTCGAAGAACTTTACGCGGCGCTCAACCGGCTTGGCAAGCAACAGGGTTGGCCGTTTATCCGCTGGATTACGGCCGAGAACAATTATCGCGGCCGCGCGGTTTACGACAAGCTATCCGACAAAACCCACTGGGTGACTTACCAGATGCAGATCGATTAAGAACCGCAGCAAGCCTCAATTTCAGGTCTAAAAAAGCCTTATGAACCCGAAACTCCGGCGGAAGGTTATCCCCGTCGGCGCTCAGGGTGTGTAACTGCAGAAGAGTTTTTTCACGTACTCATCGTTTTGCCACTGGTAGCCCATGCCGATTGGCACAAGGAAAGTGTCTCCCGCCTGGAAATTGAACACCACGCCGTCGGCGTTGGTGATCGAACCACTGCCTTCGATAATATGCATCAGCTCGGATCTTTCGATCTTCGTGGCAACGCGCTTCATCGGGCTGCAATCCCAGACACCAGCCTGGAATTTTCCACTCGGATCCCGGTAACGTAACAATAATCCCATTTCAGGTACTTCGCTTTCGTAAAGAGTCGGATCATGCTGCGTGACTTGCGACAGGTCTGCGTCGGCATCCACGAGTAGGGCGTTCAAGTTAACGTCCTTTTGTACCGTGGATTCGCTGTCATCGTGAATCACAAAGTACTTGAGCGCATATTCATTCTGCCTCCAGGTACAGGGTGTGCCGCGGGGAACAATAAAACAGTCTCCGGTACGAAAAGTTTTGGCTCCCTGGGTTTCATGTTCGATTATTATGGATCCCTCGAGTACGATCATGAATTCATCGACCGGGTAGGGACCCGCCACCAATTCGTGGGGCGTGCAATCCCAGACACCCGATGTTAAACGGCCGTTGGCAGTATCGAAATATGTGTGTCCTGTTTGTACAGGACTACCCGACTGTAGCCCTTCAGCGGGGATTGGGTCCCAGGGTTGTAGGCCTGTATCGGGATCCCCATTGCGATCGAACTTGATGACTGTCTGATCTGGCATGGCGTTACCTCCGAATAAAGTTATTTGCCCAGTAGCTTTCTAACCTGTGAGCTCGCTATGATGCGATTATTCCTGACATATTCTTCGTGATTATCCTCGACCTTGGACAGATCGTATACATAGTTAACCATGGTGCCAAGCGATCGATCCATGCCCTTGTGTGAAGGATTGCCGAGGATATTGATGCGTTCCAGGATCGCGCCGTTCTTCAGATGAAATCGCGCCACGGGATCGAGTGGTTGATTACGGTCGTTTTTCTGTTCGAGGAAATAGACCGCCGCGAACTTTTCGAGATCGTCCTGCAGGCTTTCGTCGGCTTCCGCATCAAATTCCGCAAGCAAGGAGGTGGCGTCATCTCGTTCCTCTGCCTGCAGCTCGAGCCAGCGTCGAAAACCCGGTGCGGGTGAAATCGTGGAAAAGGTTTTCAATTGTGGAAAACGCAACTTCAAGCTGGTAGCGACCTGCTTGATCAGAAAATTGCCAAACGAAACTCCGGCCAGGCCGCGATGACAGTTCGATATGGAGTAAAAAATGGCGCAGGAAGGATTCTCTGGTGCCTCGGTGGCAGGATCGCGGCGCAGGATTTCCCCGATTCCCCGGGGGATTTGGTCGGTGAGTGCGACTTCGACGAATACCAGCGGCTCGTCCTCCATCGATGGGTGGAAGAAACCGTAACAATAGCGATCCGCGGGCTCCAGGCGACTGCGTAGTTCCGACCAGCTTTCGATTTCGTGCACTGCCTCGTAAGCGATAATTTTTTCCAGGATATGTGCGGGCGTGGTCCAGTCGAGGGGTTCCATTAAAAGAAACCCGCGATTAAACCAGGCGTTGAACAGGTGGTGAAAATCGGTGTCGATCTTCTTCAATTCCGGGTTGTCGCGCATTGCCGTAAGCAAGTGTTCCCGCATCTTGACCAGGCGCCGGGTACCCCCCGAAACCAGGTTGATGCGTCTTAACAGTTCCTGACGGCCGGGTTCAGCAGCGGCGGTGAGGCGTAACAGATTTTCCGCACTGGAATCTCGCTCGTAAGCCCTGGCCGCGGTATTGATGTCATCCACGTCTACGTCGTACTCGACGCGCAGCAGGTTGAAAAAATCGAGGCGCTCCGATTCGTCCAGCTTCTCGTAGGCGTTTAAAATTCGCTCGGCCAGCAACAGGCTCGAATACTCTCCATCGGAATCCATCATCATCCGGCATAAGGATTCGATGGTTTCGGTTTCCTCGTTGAACAAATGCTTGCGTAACGCCGAAGGCGTCCATCGATCGAATCGCAGTGAGGGCATTAAATCCTGGAAGAATTGCATACTGATTGCCACGGCTCCGTAAATCGGTGAAGTTTAACCGATTGAGGCCTTTTGTAACCGTTTCAAAGTCTCAGAAACTGAATTTATTTGGCTGACCGATCCAGGCGGTTGGGTCAAAATACAGGGAGAGCAACGAGGTCACGATGATGGGATTACAATTCCTGGGCTTGCGCATCGTTAGAGCGATACAGCTAAATTCGGTTGGATATTCTGGATTTAATGCGCCGCTTCCTATGGGCGCGTCAGGCGTTACTCGTAAATGACTTCCGCGGTAAAGTTGATGGTCGTGTCATCGTAATTCAAATGCGATTTGAGTGCCTGCCATACCGACTCGGAATTAATGATTCGAACGTGATCGGTATTATTTGTAACCAGCAGTTTGGTCAGCGGGTAAGTTTCGCAAAACCGGGTGGATTCGGCA
>CALJYH010000077.1 GCA_937984095.1 uncultured Gammaproteobacteria bacterium
GCCCAAAGATTATCCGCGCAGTGAACGGATTGCCTCGCAGATCCAGCGTGCATTGGCGGCCCTGATTCAAAGTGGTTTGAAAGACCCGCGCCTGTCAATGCCGAGCATACTCGAAGTTGAAGTCAGCAAGGACCTGGCGCACGCCCGGGTTTTCTTCAGTGTACTGGACCCGGATGACGCCAGTGACTGTCTCGAGGCTTTGAATCGAGCCAGTGGTTTCCTGCAGCGAGAAATCGGCAAAAGTCTCAAGTCCCGGATTACCCCCAGGCTCAGTTTTATATACGACGATACCGATATCCGGGGACGCCAGTTATCCGATTTGATAGACTCCGTGGTCGCTAACGACAAGATCAAAGCCGACCAGTAATGGTAGGCAGAAGGGGGTTCAGTGATTATCGGGATGTCGATGGTATCCTGATTCTCGATAAGCCCCTCGGCCTCAGTTCAAACCAGGCTTTACAGCAGGTACGTAAACTCTATCATGCCCGTAAAGCAGGGCATTGTGGCAGCCTGGATCCGCTGGCGACCGGCGTATTGCCGATATGCCTGGGTGAGGCAACCAAGTTCTCCAGCTTTCTGCTCGGTGCCAACAAGACTTACCGCGCCTGCTGTCGTTTGGGCCAAACGACTACGACGGGTGACGCCGAAGGCGAAGTGCTTGAAACCAGGCCAGTGCAGGCGGATGAAGCTCGAATCGGGCGAATGCTTGAGCGTTTTATGGGTGAGATCGAGCAGATTCCGCCGATGTATTCCGCCCTCAAGCACGAGGGTCAAAGGCTTTATAAACTGGCGCGCCAGGGCAAGCAGGTTGAGCGTAAATCGCGCCAGGTAAAAATTGACGAACTTACTCTGCAGTCCGTTACCGGTAACAGCTTTACATTCGAAGTGACCTGTTCCAAAGGCACCTATGTCAGGACGCTTGCCGAAGATATCGGCGCTGCCCTGGGATGTGGTGCGCATTTAACCGCTCTGCATCGTACGGCGGTAGAGCATTTCAGTGAACAGGACGCGGTTACAATGGAGCGATTGCAGGAGCTTGAGCAACAGGGAATGGATCGAATCGACGAGTTGCTGCTTCCCGTAACAACGACCCTGGCGCAGTTTGCCGAATTGAAACTGGATGCCGCAACCTGTGTCGACATATGTCATGGCAAACGGATTCAGTTGGATCACGATCAAGTGCCGGGGCTTTATCGGCTGGTGTCAGTCGATGGCGGTTTTATCGGCCTTGGCGAAGTTGATCCAGAAGGCGAGTTGAAAGCAAAAAGATTAATGAATACAGCAAGATAGCACTATCCGGGATAGTCCCGGCTAATTACCGGGATTAATCCGGTGAAAGTTCTTGTTACCACCTGCCCAGATAGGTAGAATACCTGCCTTTTTCGGGCCCACGAGGTTTTATCCATGGCAATGTCAGCTGAACAGAAGGCTGTAATTATCGCTGATTATCAGCAAGGTAACGGTGACACCGGATCACCCGAAGTGCAGGTTGCGCTATTGTCGCACCAGATCGGTCACTTGACTGAACATTTCAAACAGCATATTCACGACCATCATTCACGCCGCGGCTTGTTGAAGATGGTTAACCAGCGTCGCAATTTACTGGATTATCTAAAATCCAAGAATCAGCAGCGTTATAAAGATTTGATAGCAAAACTCGGACTGCGTCGTTAATAAAGTGAGAAACCAGTGAATCCAATTAAAAAGACATTTCAATACGGCGCGAACGAAGTCACGCTGGAAACCGGAGAAATAGCGCGCCAGGCCAGCGGTGCTGTATTTGTAACCATGGCCGATACGGTCGTAATGGTGACCGTGGTAGGGTCGAAGACTGCTGACCCGGGACGCGGGTTCTTCCCGCTCACAGTGGACTACCAGGAAAAAACCTATGCCGCGGGCAGAATCCCCGGCGGATTTTTCAAGCGCGAGGGTCGTGCCAGCGAAAAGGAAACCCTGACCTGTCGTCTTATCGATCGACCGATTCGTCCTCTTTTTCCTAAAGGGTTCATGAATGAAGTACAGGTTGTTGCGAACGTGGTTTCGAGCAACCCGGAAATTGATGCTGACGTACTGGCGTTGCTAGGCACCTCGGCTGCCCTGGCTATTTCAGGAATTCCATTCAGTGGTCCAGTCGGTGCGGCCCGCGTCGGTTATCTGGACGGTGAATACGTACTCAATCCTACCGCTAGCCAGATCGCCGAATCGGATTTGGACCTGGTGGTGGCAGGTACCAAGAACGCGGTTCTTATGGTTGAATCAGAAGCCAATTGCCTGTCTGAAGAAGTGATGCTGGGTTCGGTTGTTTTCGGTCATGAGCAGATGCAGAGCGCAATCCAGGCAATCGAGGAACTGGCTGCCGAAGTCAACGTCGAAACCTGGGAATGGCAGGCACCCGAAGCCGATGAAAATATTGCGCAAAAGGTAAGCGGCCAGGGTGAATCAGCGATTACAGCGGCTTATTCTGTTGCCAATAAACTGGAACGTCAAAACAAACTGGGTGAAGTACGCGACGAAATCGTTGCGTCGCTAGTTAGTGATGCGGAGGATTCGCCTGCGGAAGGCGATGTTCGTGGCGCTATCAGCAAACTCGAAAAATCAATTGTTCGCGGACGTATCATTGCCGGTGAACCCCGTATCGATGGTCGTGATACTGCCACCGTACGACCGATCATAATTCGTACCGGCGTACTGCCTCGTACCCACGGTTCGGCTCTGTTCACGCGCGGTGAAACCCAGGCTCTGGTTGTGACTACCCTCGGAACCGGGCGCGACGCGCAGCTAATCGATGCCATCGAGGGTACCCGCAAAGAAAATTTCATGATGCATTACAATTTCCCACCCTCCAGCGTTGGTGAAACCGGCCGTATGATGGGGCCCAAGCGTCGTGAGATCGGACACGGCCGTCTCGCCAAGCGTGGCGTACAGGCAGTAATGCCGCATCTTGACGATTTTCCCTATGTCATCCGAGTAGTATCGGAAATTACAGAATCCAATGGTTCTTCTTCAATGGCCAGTGTCTGTGGTGCCAGCCTGTCATTGATGGACGCGGGCGTACCTTTGAAGGCGCCGGTTGCCGGTATCGCAATGGGCCTGATCAAGGAAGGCGATGATTTCGCGGTATTGTCCGATATTCTCGGCGATGAAGATCATCTTGGCGATATGGACTTTAAAGTTGCCGGAACGACCGATGGTATTACAGCGCTGCAGATGGATATCAAGATCGACGGTATCACAACCGAGATCATGCAAAAGGCACTGGACCAGGCAAAGGATGGGCGTTTGCATATCCTGGGTGAAATGGCGAAGGTCATTTCCGAGAGCCGTGAAGAAATGTCTGAATACGCACCGCGCCTGATCACCTTTAAAATTAATCCTGAAAAGATTCGCGATGTCATTGGTAAGGGTGGTGCAACGATCCGTTCGATTACCGAAGAAACCGGGGCCACGATCGAAGTTGACGATGACGGCATGGTGAAAATCGCGTCGGTTGAGAAAGCCGCGGGTGATGAAGCCAGGCGCCGGGTTGAGCAGGTGACCGCCGACGTTGAAGTCGGAGTAATCTATGAAGGCAAAGTTGCCAAGATCATGGATTTCGGTGCTTTTGTTAACATCTTGCCGGGCAAGGATGGGCTGGTGCATATCTCTCAAATTTCTGACGAACGCGTCGAAAACGTCAGTGACAAGCTGTCAGAAGGCGATATGGTCAAGGTCAAGGTACTTGAGGTAGATAGACAGGGTCGTATTCGCTTGAGCATGAAGGCGGTTGCCGAAGGCGAGGCCGCTACGGTCTAGTTAAACTACGTAATCATTGCGTAACCGAGGGGAAACAGTGTTTCCCCTTTTTTGTGCCCGCAAGGAATATTGATTCGAGTTTATAAACCTGCGTTTCGGAGTTGAAACGCAGCTGCGAGTGACTGATAACTATGGTTTAGCCTGGGCTCTGCGGTATTCCGAGAGTAGAGACGATTAAAGTAGTTTGAACAAAGTGCCGCAGTAGGGACACTTGGCCTCGCCACCATTTTCCGCAACGGGTATATAAACCCTGGGATGCGAGTTCCACAAACTGGAACCTTCCTGTGGGCAGTGCATAGGCAAATCGTCGGTTTTCACTTCAACCGCGGTCTTTGCATTGGGTGTCGAATATGCGCCCTGATTAGATGCTGTGTCTGGATTGACCATGAATTATCTATTTTATAAAAGTTAGCAAGTCTAGGTATTTCTCGTTACGCCCATGCACCAAATCAAAATAGTCGGATTGCAGGCGCTCGGTTATCGGGCCGCGCGTGCCGTTGCCAATTGCGCGATTATCGAGTTCAGCAATGGGCGTGACTTCGGCCGCGGTTCCCGTGAAAAAGGCTTCGTCGGCAACATAAATCTCATCACGAGTCAGGCGCTTCTCGATGATGTCCAGACCCTGGTCTGCGGCGAGCTTGAAAATGGTCTTGCGCGTAATGCCATTTAATGCGGTCGTCGTTTCAGGCGTATAGATTACGCTATCGCGAATGACAAAGATATTCTCACCACTGCCTTCTGCGACATATCCTTCGGGGTCAAGCAGCAGGGCCTCATCATAACCGTCTTTCAGCGCCTCACCGAGTGCTACCATCGAGTTGATGTACTGTCCGTTTGCCTTGGCCTTGGTCAGGGCGATATTTGGATGATGGCGGGTATAGGAGGAGGTCTTGATACGAATACCTTTTTCCAGTCCTTCCTGGCCAAGGTAGGAACCCCATTCCCAGGCGGCAACTATGCAGTGGACGCTCAGGTTGTCAGCGCGCAAACCCATGCCCTCGGAGCCGTAAAAAACCATCGGTCTGATGTAGGCGCTATCGAGGTTGTTGTCGCTGACTGCGGCGATCTGGGCCTCCATCAATTGCTTTTTGTCGAAAGGAATCGCCATACCGAGTACCTTGCAGGAATCCAGCAGGCGTGAGGTATGAGCATCAAGCGCGAAAATGGCAGTGCCCTGGTCGGCATGATAAGCACGCACACCCTCAAAGCAGCCCATGCCATAGTGCAAGGTGTGGGTTAAGACGTGTACTGTGGCATCACGCCAGGCGACCATTTCGCCGTCAAACCAGATGAAGCCATCGCGATCATCCATCGACATTTTCAATTCTCCTGCAAGCTGAAACACTCGTTCCAGCAATTAACAACATGCTTTACCTGCTCAGCAATCACTTCGGCGTCAACTTCGGCAGACTGGTTTTGCAGCACGGATTCGTGCAACAACCGATGATAGGTCTGGTAAATTTCAACCAGTTGCGATTGCGAACTGGTGATCAGATTTAACCGAAATAACTCGTTTAGCAGGCGAATATTATCAGAATATAAACAATCGGAGCCAATATTATTTGCCTCGGCGAGTACCCAGAATTGCACCAGGAATTCGATGTCAACCATACCGCCGCGAGATTGTTTCAAATCTCTGCGCTCATCCTCGGGAGGCCGCTTATTACGATATATCCGCTCACGCATTTCAGCGATATCCTGGCGTAGTTTCTCAACGTCGCGCGGTATCCTGAGCACCTGTTCGCGGACACGATCAAACTCGGGCCGTAACGCAGGGTCACCGGCAACCACGCGGGCGCGCACCAGCGCCTGGTGCTCCCAGGTCCACGCCTTTTCCAGCTGGTAGCGCAGGTACGCATGCGTAGATGATACCAACAGACCCGAAGATCCCTCCGGTCGCAGCCTGGAATCAATCTCATAGAGCTTTCCCGAAGCTGTCAGTACACTGGTCATGGATATGATTTTCTGCGCCAGGCGCGCGAAATAGGTCGAGTTCTCGACCGATTTGTTACCGTTGGTATGCTGTTGTTCACCCTCTGAATCGTGCAGGAAAATAAGGTCCAGGTCCGATTGGTAGTGCATCTCAAGACCACCGAGCTTGCCGTACCCCACGATCGCAAAATTTGCCTTGCGGCGGGTTCCGGCCAAGGTACATTCGGGTATACCGAACTGTTGTTGCAAGGCCTTTTCGGCTAACTGATAGACCGACTCCAGAACGACCTCCGCGAGTTCACTGAGGTAGCGGCTAACCTGGTTGGCGTCGATCTCCTCGGCCAGCTCTGCGCAAGCGATTACCAGTGTTTGCTCACGTTTGAATAAACGCAGGCTGTCAAGTTCGAGTTCGGTGTCGCCCTCGATGTTGGCAAGCTGTTGCTGTAAGCGTTGCAGTAAAACTGCTTTATCGAATCGATTCTGATCACCCGTCTGGATTAGATTCTCGAGCAACATCGGATACTGCGAGACTTCCTCGGCGATCCAGGCACTTTTCTCGAACAGGGAGGCAAGCTTTTGCAATAGGGCCTGGTTCTGAAACAGCAGTTCAAAATAAACACTACGTCCCGCTATTGAGGAAAACAAACGCATGAAGCGTTCAAACAGAATGTCGGGATTGGCTCTGGGTCGAATGACATCGATCAAAATTGGTGACAGAGTGCTGAAGCGTTGCTTTGCCTTTGCTGACATAAAACTCCACGCCTTCGATTGCAGGAACCGGTTGAGTAACTGGTTAATTTCCTCCGCTTTATCGATATTGGCTTTGGTGATAAATTCCCACTGCCGGCTGTCGTCATTTGCGTCGACAAAACTATCGTCGAGAACCGGTTCAGCTACAGATGTCACTTCCTGTTTGAACAGCTCGGTAAAACAGGAATAAACCCGATCACGATGTTGCTGTAATTGTGCCACTAGAGAGTTCCAGTCGCTAAAGTTCATGGTTGCGGCAATCCGTATTTGTTGATCCGGATTGTCTGGTAAATCGTGAGTCTGCTGGTCGTTGTACATCTGGATACGATTTTCAAGCAACCTCAGAAAGCAATAAGCTTCACGCAGTTTCTGAATTGTTTCAGTATCGACAATTTTATGCTGGTCGAGCGCATCAAAGCAGACAAAAATCTCGGTACTCTGTAACTGGTGATTGCGCCCGCCTTTGAGGATTTGAAATGCCTGCACGAAAAACTCGATTTCCCGTATTCCGCCCTGGCCAACCTTTATATTGACTCGCATCTTTCTGGATTTTGCCTGTGAATCAATCTTTTGCTTGAGCCCGGCAAGGCCTTCAAATACACGATAATCGTGATATCTGCGGTAAACAAAAGGTTTAAGCATCGACGCGAGGTAATTGCGACTGGCTTCGCTACCCGTCAAGACTCGTGCCTTGACCATTGCGTATTGTTCCCACTCGCGCCCGTGGAGCTGGTAGTAGTGTTCGAGTGCACTGTGATTCAGGGCTACAGGACCTGATTCCCCCCAGGGTCGCAAACGCAGGTCAACTCGATAAACGAATCCTTCTGCAGTCGCTTCGCTCAGCACCTGGCTGGTTAGCCTTACCAGGCGATTAAAGTATTCCTGGTAACTCAGTTGTCCGTAGCCGGAGAGCTCTCCATCGCTGTCATAACAGCAGATCAGATCGATATCGGAAGAAAAATTAAGTTCGCGCCCACCCAGTTTACCCATGGCAATAATATTCAACTCCATCACGTCACCGTTAGATTCCAGGGGTTGACCATGTTTTGCAGATAGTTGTTGCTGGCAAGCTTTCAGGGCCGTCCGGATTAACTGATCGGCCAGGTCGCTCAAATGACGCAGGATTATCTCGACCGGGATAGCGGCCACCACGTCGAGATAAATAATCTCAACCATTTTTTGATGTCGATACAGGCGCAATTGTTTCTTGAGGTGTTCCAGATCAATTTTGTCCTGCGCCTCAAGGTCCATAATTTTTGGTTCAAGAAAAAATTTTTCAAGCCGGGGCAGGGCGTCAATCCATTCCGGGTAGTGATGTAGTTGCTGCAGGGCATAGGGGCTCGCGATCGCGAGACGTTCGATTTTTTCAATTGCCTCGGTCTGGACCTGTTTTGACTCGAGGTAGTCGGCAACCTTCTGCCACTGGATACGATTTTCAGCTAACAGGGTTTGATGATCGGGAATGGCATTCATGATTTAATGCGAATGAGAACTGTTATTATTTACGTTCTTGCCTATATTCATTAGAATCTGTGCGTATTTACGTGGTTTGGGATTATTTCCACATATGACAAGTTTAGCGCCGAAACGAGTATTCAAACCAGTTAATTTAGCTGGATTGAGGAAAACCAAATTGCCGGGTAAAAAGCTACCTGGCGTCCTTAATTATCTTTGGGTTGTAACCATCAGGCTACAGTGACCGCAAGCTACCCCTACCTGCAACGACTATGGAAACCCGGAATACTACTGGTTGCGATCCTGTTCAGTTTGCCGATTTTCACGATCGCGAGTTTTATCATCCATCCGACTAACGAGGTCTGGCAGCATTTACTCGATACGGTACTGAGTGAGTACCTGGTGAACTCGGCGCTGCTCATGTTGGGTGTTGGCATCGGCACATTGGTGATCGGAGTCGGATGTGCGTGGTTGACCAGTGTATGTATATTTCCAGGGAAGCGCTTTTTTGCCTGGGCTTTGCTGCTACCCCTGGCTTTCCCAGCTTACATAATCGCCTATACCTATACCGGGATGTTCGATTATGCAGGCCCGGTGCAGACCTGGATCAGGGACACTACCGGCTGGGGATTGCACGATTACTTCTTTCCCGAGGTGCGTTCGCTGGGAGGCGCGGTAACGATGTTTTCACTGGTGCTTTATCCTTATGTATACCTGCTCTCGCGTGCAGCATTTCTTGAGCAGTCAGTTTGCGTGCTTGAGGTAAGCCGGACTCTGGGCTGTTCGGTTTGGTCGAGTTTTTACCGGGTTGCGTTGCCGCTGGCCCGGCCTGCCATCGTTGCGGGTTTATCGTTGGCACTGATGGAAACCCTGGCCGATTATGGTGCGGTTTCCTATTTCGGATTAGGCGTTTTTACGACCGGAATTTTTCGCACCTGGTTCGGTCTTGGTGATGGTACCGCTGCGGCCAAGCTGGCAGCTATCTTGCTAGTGTTTGTATTCGTGCTTGTCGTCATCGAGCGTTGGTCTCGTAAGCAGTCCCGATATCATCATACTTCGAATCGCTACAGTGCCTTACCCCAGTATCGCCTCGATGGATATCATGCCGGTCTAGCGTTTTGCGCCTGTTTTATCCCGTTACTGCTGGGTTTTCTGCTGCCGGCCTACCAGCTTGCCCTTTGGGCATTTGAAACCTATGAACACATGATCGATATCTCCTTTGTAAAACTCACCCTCCATTCCATCACCCTCGCCTTAAGCGCCGCGGTGCTCGCGGTTGTGCTTGCGCTTTTCCTGGCTTACGGTAAACGGCTGTTCAGCAGCAATGCAGTTGCGACGTCGATTCGCGTGGTCGCAACCGGTTATGCGATACCCGGTACCGTGGTTGCCGTTGGTGTCATCATTCCCTTTGCGTGGATAGACAACAGCCTCGATACCATAATGCGTGAACATTTTGGATATTCGAGTGGATTACTGTTAAGTGGTAGCCTGTTTGCGGTGATGTTTGCCTACATGGTTCGTTTTCTGTCCGTTTCGATTCAATCGGTTGAGTCGGGATTGACCAAGATTAAACTCTCCATGGACGATGCCGCACGTTCCTTGGCGTACACTCCTATTGAGATTCTAATGAAGGTTCATTTACCTCTGATGAAAGGAACAGTGCTGACAGCGTTTCTGATCGTGTTTGTCGATGTCATGAAAGAATTACCAGCAACGCTGATACTGCGTCCCTTCAATTTCAACACGCTTGCTGTGCGGGCATTCGAACTTGCGTCGGATGAACGCCTGGCTGACTCATCTACCGCAGCCTTAATGATAGTGGTTGTGGGTTTGGTGCCTGTTGTCCTGTTAAGCCATAGTATCGCTGCCTCCCGAGTTGGCTCATGACATCCCATCTAGAGGTCGAGAAACTGGATGCCGGATATGAAGATCTGCAGGTCTTAAACCAGGTTAGCTTTACGCTGCAACCGGGTGAAATTGGATGCATGCTCGGACCTAGTGGCTGTGGTAAAACGACGGTTTTACGTGCTATTGCAGGTTTTGAGCCTGCCTGGCGCGGACGCATCCTGATAGATGATGTCGAAGTCAGTTCCAGGAAAATCTACCTGCCACCCGAAAAACGTAATATTGGTATGGTGTTCCAGGATTTTGCATTGTTCCCTCATTTAAGAGTTGAAGACAATGTTCGTTTTGGTTTAAAGAGCTTAAGCAGAAAAGAACAACAGACACGTATCCAGGAGATGCTTGCGATCGTTGGTATGCCTGCCTATGCGCAGGCCTATCCGCACCAGCTCTCGGGTGGGCAGCAACAGCGAATAGCGCTGGCGCGTGCACTGGCCCCTCGTCCCAGAATCCTGTTGCTTGATGAACCATTTTCCAACCTGGATGTAGAACTGCGTGAACAATTAGCGCGCGAGGTCAGAAGTATTCTTAAGCAGGAGAATAAAACCGCCATATTGGTAACCCACGATCAAAACGAAGCTTTTGCGATGGCTGACCAGATCTGTGTTATGAACGAAGGCAGCATCCTGCAGCAGGGAAGTGGTTATGATCTATATCACAGGCCGGCTAATCGATTTGTGGCAGATTTTATCGGCCAGGGAGTCATTATTCCGGCGACGGTCGAGAGCTCGATGCGCGTCAAAACTGCTCTGGGTGTTATTGAAGGTAACAACAAGATCGATGCCGAGCCTGGTGCGATAGTAGATGTCCTGATTCGACCAGACGATGTTATCCATGATGACGAGTCCACAGATTCGGCAATCGTTGTCGAAAAGGCGTTTCGGGGTGCTGATTTCCTATATTTTTTACGAATGGATAGCGGAATAGAGGTTATGTGCCTTGCACCGAGCCACCATAACCATAAAATTAACGAACGCATCGGGATCCGGCTCAATGTTGACCATCTGGTCACCTTTTCCCGCAACTAGAACCAAATTCAAACCTCGAGTTTAAATGATCAGCAAAATACTTATTACCCTGGCGGTAATCGTCGCATGTATGTGGATGCTGTCGTCACGTGCGAAACCGGAACTCAGAAAGGTTGCAAATCCGGTTGTCGAGCGCAGGAAAAAACACATACGAAATGCAGCGATTGGATTCATGATTATCATGTCCATTGCTGCCGGTGTGATGATTTATCTCGAGTTCGATAAGCGAACCGCGGTTGTTACTGTACACGTCATCAATACGCAGTCAGGCGCAAAGAAGTCTTACCGGGTTATGAAAGACGATATCCACAGCGATGGGTTTACCACGCTCGAAGGGCTGCAGGTATTTGTTGCGGGTATCGAACGCATTGAAATCGAAACCCGCTAAATCGACTGTCAGGGATTAAATCCGATCCTTGATTGCTTCCATGACACTATCGATATCAGATCCGGGTACACTGACCAGTAGGCCCTCATCGCGATAAAACGCAACCAGTGGAGCGGTTAACTCGTTGTATACCTGAAGACGATTTTCGATCGCTTCTTCGGTTTCATCATCGCGCTGTACGATTTGATTGCCGCAGACATCACAGACACCCTCGACCTTTGACGGCTTGGTTTTAACATTGTAAATTTCGCCACAGTTGGTGCAGGTACGACGCGTAGTTAATCGGTCGATAATGACGTCTCGGGGAATGTCCAGCTCCAGTGCGCAGTCGAGCTTTTCTCCCAGTTTTGCCAGCAACGCCTTCAGGGCCTCTGCCTGGGGTATCGTGCGCGGGAATCCATCGAGTAAATATCCCTGCTTGCAGTCTTCTGCCTGTAAACGTTGTTCCATGATTTCCATGATGAGTTCGTCGGTGACCAGGTCACCGGCTGCCATTACAGCCTCCACCTGTTTCCCCAACTCGGTGCCTGCGGCAATTGCGTCACGCAGTATGTCGCCGGTTGATATCTGTACCGATCCGTCGTGCTGCATCAAGGCTTTCGCGATCGTGCCTTTACCGGCACCGGGTGGTCCTAACAGAATGATTTTCATGTTTGCCCCTCAAGTTTGTTTGCTTGTTTTGGCCTCATTCTCCGGTTTTATCCGCTAATGGCAAGGTGCATCTCTTCAGGCTGATAGTAAATCTTAAGAACCGGTGAGCGTGATCGTAAGCTTACGGCGATGAGCCCGGTAGCGGTGTTCCCACAGAAATAGACCCTGCCAGGTACCCAGTGCGAGCCTTCCGGCCTGGACCGGAATAGTGATTTCGGACTGGGTTAGCACCGAGCGTATATGGGCGGCCATATCATCGGGGCCTTCCTGGTCATGTCGGTATGCCGGGTCGCCGTCGAGTACCAGTTTGGCGATATAGTTCTCGAGATCCCGGCGCACATCGCTATCGGCGTTCTCGGTAATGATCAGCGATGCGCTGGTGTGATGCACAAAAACATGGCAAAGCCCCTGCTCAACTCCGGAGGTCCGCAACACCTGTTCAACCTCGCGAGTAATATTAATCGTCTCACGCCCCTGGGTTTGAACCGAAATCATCTCCTGCTCAATCATCCGACCATTCTAACACTCCGATCTCGCCAGGCGTAATTCCGAACTATCGACCGTAGCCACCTCGGTATATGTCCCGCAAAAGGCGCTCCCAACCGGCGCTTGCGCGCCAGTTGGTCCATCCATGGAATCGCTTGGACCTCGGCATCCATGCCTCGGTACACTTTTGCGGGACATATACCGAGGTGTCTACTAATACAAATCTTGGGTGTTCGTCAAAAATCTATTCCTCGAAAGCGATTAATATGAATCTCGGCACAATCGAGGCGTGAGCTCCGGCATATCTTTTCAGAACGCTGCGCAACAGGGATGTTGCGCGCGAGCCTACATGGATGTATTCACGGCGCTTCTGAAAAGATATGCCGGAGTTCTCGCCGTTTAGGTGGCTCTTAACCGACCTGGTTTTTGCAGTATTAGATCGAGGCGAGTTTGGCTGGGCTTTTTTTGAGTTGGTTGGGGTCGAGAATGGTTGGTGAGAGAAACTTGTCGCTGGTTTTCGGGTAGTCGAGAGTAAAATGCAGGCCACGACTTTCCTTGCGCATCAGCGCTGAGCGGATGATCAGGTCAGCAACCACGACCAGGTTACGTAATTCGAGCAGATCGGGTGATACCTTGTAATTGCCGTAGTACTCGTTGATTTCGCTCTTCAGCAGGTCGGCACGACGGAGCGCGCGCTCCAGGCGTTTGTTGGTACGCACAATGCCGACGTAATCCCACATAAAACGCCGCAGTTCATCCCAGTTGTGTGCCACCACGATGTCTTCGTCCGAATCGGTAACCTGGGACTCATCCCAGCGTTCGAGAACCGGTAAGGCTGTCCTGGTTTCGATCTCTGTGGCGATATGATTGGCTGCCGCCTGCGAAAACACCAGGCATTCGAGTAGCGAGTTGCTGGCCATGCGGTTGGCCCCATGTAGTCCCGAATAGGCTACCTCACCGACGGCATACAGATTTTCCAGATCAGTGCGTCCATTCATATCGACCATGACGCCGCCGCAGGTGTAGTGGGCTGCAGGCACAACGGGTATCGATTGCTTGGTGATGTCGATGTCAAAGTCCAGGCATCGCTGATAAATAGTTGGGAAATGTGATTTGATAAAGGCCCTGCTTTTATGACTGATGTCGAGGTAAACACAATCAATGCCGAGACGCTTCATTTCATGGTCAATCGCACGTGCGACGATATCTCGTGGCGCGAGCTCTGCACGCTCATCGAAGCGCCGCATGAAACGTTCGCCGTCGGGCAGCAATAATTTCCCACCTTCGCCACGTATCGCTTCGGTAATCAGGAAAGACTTTGCTTCCGGGTGATAAAGACAGGTCGGGTGGAACTGAATAAATTCCATATTGGCGACGCGGCATCCGGCTCGCCATGCCATTGCAATGCCGTCACCGGTTGAGCCATCCGGATTACTGGTATAGAGATAAACCTTGCTGGCGCCGCCGGTGGCCAGGATTATCTTACGTGCCCTGAAGACGTCGACATGCTGATTCTTTCGATTAAAGGCATAAAGACCGGCGCACTTTTGCTGCTTGTGAATCAGGTCGATAGCGACGTGCTGATTGAAGATTTTAATGTTGTCGCGTTCGAGTACGTGTGCTTCCAGCGTTTGCTGAAGAGCTTTACCTGTAGCGTCGGCGGCGTGTACAACCCGGCGGCGACTATGTCCGCCTTCGCGAGTTAAATGAAAACCACTGCTGCTAATATCCTGGCGATCGCGCGAAAATGGCATACCGAGATCTGCGAGCCATTCGATATTTTGCCTGCCGGCACCGGCACAGAATCTTACTACCGATGCGTCACACAGGCCGGCACCTGCCTCGATCGTATCGAGGGTATGCTGATCGATACTGTCCTCCGGCTCGAGCACTGCAGAAATCCCGCCCTGCGCCCAGTAGCTTGAATGCTGTTCGCCGGGTGTTTTGGCAAGAATCGCAATCTTGAGCGATGCTGGCAAATGCAGCGCTGCGGAAAGGCCTGCAGCGCCAGAGCCGACGATAATTACGTCGAATTTAGATTGAATCGGCATGATTACCCTGGGTGGAAGTTCAACCCAGTATAGTGAAATCCTTCGCAACTCAAAACCCCGGAGTGGGCAGAACTTTTTGATATATAATCAGTCTCTATCACGAAGTGCGGAGTATAAAATTCAGTTATCTCCGAAAAATATAAACAAACCAGGGTTATAAATGGGGACTAATCTGCTTGATGCAGAGTTGGTGAAAAGGGTACAGGCTGGAGATACTGGCGCTTACGATATCCTGGTGCAAAAGTATCAGCACAAGGTGATCAATTTGGTTGGAAGGTTTGTATCTGATCATGCCGAGTGCCAGGATATTGCGCAGGATTCTTTTATCAAGGCGTTTAGAGCGATCCATAATTTCAGGGGCGATAGCCAGTTTTACACCTGGCTTTACCGTATTGCGGCCAATACGGCCAAGAATTACCTGGCGTCGCGGGCACGAAAGTCACCTGGGTATACGGTCGATGTCGATGATGCCCAACATTATGAGGGTGAATCGGGGCTCAAGGAGTATTCCAATCCTGAAAACCTGTTGTTAACGGATGAAATCAAGACAACGATTTTCAACGCTATTGAGAATTTGCCGGATGATCTGAAGTCGGCAATTACCTTGCGAGAACTGGATGGTTTGAGCTATGAAGAGATTGCGGAAGTAATGGATTGTCCGATTGGTACGGTTCGATCGAGAATTTTTCGTGCCAGAGACGTAATCGATAAGGAACTTAGACCCCTGTTAGAGTGACTAAGTACCAGATAATAACAGTCGTAACATGAATAATGGCTTAATATGAGACTTGGAAATGACAGATCTAGATGACAAATTATCGTTCCTTTTGGACGATCATCCTGGCGAAAATGCAGATGCAAAGCTTGACGAATTGATTGGTGATATCAATTTGCAATATCGCATGCGGCGTTACCACATGATAGGTGAAGTCATGCGGCATGAGCTGCCCCGGGCGATTGATACGAGCTTCCACAGCAATGTCATGGCTCGAATTCGTGATGAAAACCTGCAGCAAAGTGCCGGGCAGACGGCGACCGAAACGCCTGCAAGAAATGCTTCGATCCTGAGCTGGATTACATTGAAACCATTTGCTGGGCTTGCCGTGGCCGCCAGTGTTGCAATGGTTACGGTTGCGTTATGGCAACCGCTCAAGCAGGAGTCGGGGCAAAACGACAATAGCCTTGTTTCGGCTGACCAGCAAAAAATTCAACAACTTGCCAAACAGCAGATACAGGGTGGCGTGGTTACGGCCTCAACCAAGGTGCAACCGCTCGGTATGCGCTGGAAGGTAGAGCGTGAAACCCCCGGGCTGCAACAGAAATTGAATGCATACCTGGTGACGCACACCGAGTACTCTAATTCAATGCAAAGTTTGATCCCACAGGCTCGGGTGGCTGGATTTGATTCACAACAGTGACCCGGGAAGCAAGTTGACTATTATATCGAAGAGACTAATTCCTATCCTGATATCGTCGCTGGTTAGCATACCGGTATTTGCTGACCCTGCGATGGATTGGGTGCAAAAGATGTCAGACGCGATGCGCAATCTCAACTATCGAGGCGATTTTGTTTACGTGCACGAAAATCTGCTCGAAAGTATGCAGATCTCTCACTACAGGGATGCCCATGGTGAAAAGGAGCGCCTGATTTCGCTTAATGGTGAGGCGCGTGAGGTGATCCGTGATAATCAGAACCTGACCTGCATCTGGCCCTCGAGTCGCAAGGTTGTCGTTGATTTGTCGCGCAAGAACAGTTTCTCCCCAATTTTTATCCCGGAAGACATCGCCCGGCTGGAAAAATTCTATGTGATGAAGCTACTGGGTAAAGATCGCGTTGCCAACATGAACGCCGTGGTGGTGCATATCGATCCCAAAGATAAGTATCGATATGGCATGAAGTTCTGGATTAACGAGGACAATGGACTAATGATGAAATCCAGCCTCATTAACGAAAACGGCAAGGTTGTTGAGAAAGTCATGTTTACCAGTTTGGAGTTGTTTGAAGGCGATGAAAAACCGGTGATAGATACGATGCCGAAAATTGACGAAAGCTTTACCCTGGTACGCTATCACAGTGGCGATAGCTCAAAATCTTTTGCGGCTGACAATTCCTGGCAACTTGGGCGAACACCGGGTGGTTTCTGGCGCGAATCGGTGATGAAACGCAAAATCCCCGATTCTGATTATTTTGTGCATCAAATGGTTTATACCGACGGCCTGGCTTCGCTTTCGGTATTTATTGAACGTCAAACCGGCGTAACCTCCCAGGGCGGATCCTCTATGGGCGCGGTTAACGCTTTTATCCGTATTCTGAACAATCATTCAGTGACCGCGATCGGTGAAGTGCCGGCGGCGACCGTGAAGGAAATTGCGGAATCGGTATCGTACCAACAGCAGTAATTCTGAAAATGGAATTAGTCCCATTCTGCGGCAAATATGATTCAACTTGCGGGCACGGCAAATTGATATCAAAATTGACTTAATCTTCGATTCGATCAGGGCATACCTGGATGATTACTGAATCAGCTATTGTCACGCGTTGCAAAGGGAAATTGGTTGAGCTCGAGCTGCAACGGAACTCAACTTGTGGCCAATGCGAACTCAGCAAGGGCTGTGGCACGGGTGCCCTTGGGCGTTTGCTGGGGCATCGCAGCAAACCAATCCTGATCGAAACCGAGCATGATTTAAAGCCAGGCGATAGATTGCAGCTGGGGCTGTCTGAATCGGCCCTGGTAAAGGCGAGCTTGACGATTTACGGATTTCCTCTGCTGGGAATGATCTGTGCCGGATTGCTGACCTCGCTGGTAACAGCATCCGAAGGATTGGTGGCTGTGGCCGCGATTGCCGGATTCTTTATGGGCTTTAAACTAGCCAGTTTTGTTACCAATTCACTTGAAAATCGGCAGTTTACACCCTATATCGTCGATATCCATGTGAACCCCGACCCCGGCACGAGGTCATAAGACTGTATTTGAAATAATCTGGAAGTTACTAATGAAATTGTTTAGCAAGTTTATTTATCAAACCGTTTTCGCGGTTATATTGATCATGCCTTTAGTGGCACAGGCGGCCTTGCCTGACTTCACGAAAATTGTCGACCAGGCTAAAGATTCAGTGGTCAATATCAGTACCAAATCCAAGCCCAAGCCGTCCAGTACGAGAGAATACAATATTCCTGAGTTACCGGAGGGCTCACCCTTCGGAGAGCTGTTCGAGAAGTTTTTTGATCGCGATGAATTTGATCGCAGACGCCGTGATGCACAATCCCTCGGCTCTGGATTCATCATTTCGGACGACGGCTATATTCTAACTAACCACCATGTCATCGAGGGCGCCGATGAAGTCATCGTGAGAATGTCCAACCGCAAGGAATTCGTGGCTAAAATTATTGGTTCGGATCAGGCATCTGACGTCGCAGTGTTAAAGGTTGATGCCGATGATTTACCGGTTCTGCAGTTTGGAGATTCGGATAAGCTTAAAGTTGGCGAATGGGTACTTGCGATCGGGTCACCTTTCGGTTTTGACCACAGTGTGACGGCTGGAATTGTGAGCGCCAAAGGTCGTAGCTTGCCCAGCGATAATTACGTGCCCTTCATTCAAACCGATGTCGCGATCAATCCAGGAAATTCAGGCGGGCCACTTTTCAACCTTGATGGTGAAGTGATTGGCATTAACTCGCAAATATATAGCCGCACGGGTGGTTTCATGGGATTGTCATTCGCCATTCCGATTGAAATGGCTGTGGATGTTGCCGACCAGATAAAAGAAACCGGTTCGGTTTCTCGAGGTTGGTTGGGCGTATTGATACAGGAAGTTACGCGGGAGCTTGCGGAATCATTTGGCATGGAAAATCCGCATGGCGCCCTGGTCGCCAAGGTTTTGGATGATAGCCCGGCAGCTGCGGCAGGCCTCGAAGTAGGCGATGTCATTGTCGAATTCAACGGCAAGAAAGTGGTGCGCTCGAGCGGATTACCGCCGTTAGTTGGACGCGCAAAGGTTGGTGAAAAGGCGCGAGTCACGGTAATACGTGATAAAAAGCGGCGTACCATTGGCGTTCAGATAGCTGAATTGCCGACCGCTATCACCCAGGCATCATTCTCTCCACAAGAGGAGCAAACCAGTGAGGATTCGGCGCTGGGTATGAAGGTCGAGTCTTTGAGCAATGAGGATAGCAAGCGGCTCAAAATCGAAAATGGAGTGCAGGTCGTCGAAGTGGATGAATACGGCCCTGCGAGCGATGCCGGGATTTTGAAAGGCGATGTCATTACCATGATTGATAATCATGAAATCGAATCACTGGACGATTTTGCGGCGATAACCGATGAATTGAAAGCCGGCAAATCAGTTGCGCTTTTAGTGCAGCGCCGTGCCGGACCGGTATTTCTCGCAATACGCCCAGAAGAATCCTAACCGAGTATCGGCTCGTTGGAGCTGAGCCTTTATTACCGGGAACAATGCCACCTGTGTGATGCGATGCGCAAAGCACTGGTGGCATTTACCCGCAATCACCCTTCAGTTAGCTGGCACGAGATAGATATTGACAGGGATAGCGAGCTAATTCGGCGATTCGATGCCCGGGTTCCGGTGCTCTGTTACGGAGATACGGAAATCTGTCACTATTTTTTCGATGAATCGGCATTGATAGCTGCATTGGCTTTAGCGTAAACTCTGCAGGTTTTGTACACCCATAGCCAGATTCCTATACGCTGGCATTCCACTTAACTTTGCTAAATCATGAAGCCGGGCAGGGCGGCTACTATTTATGCGCATGGAGCTAATACGCAATTTTTCCATTATCGCCCACATCGATCATGGGAAATCCACGCTAGCGGACCGCTTTATCCAACTTTGCGGTGGCTTGAGTGAGCGCGAAATGGAATCCCAGGTACTCGATTCAATGGACCTGGAACGTGAACGTGGAATCACGATCAAGGCACAGAGCGTCTCGTTGAAATACAAGGCTCATGACGGCAGGGAATATACCCTCAATTTTATAGATACGCCCGGCCACGTGGATTTTTCCTACGAGGTGTCGCGATCACTCGCGGCCTGTGAAGGCGCCCTGTTGATTGTTGATGCCTCCCAGGGCGTCGAGGCGCAAAGTGTCGCCAACTGCTACACCGCCATCGATCTGGACCTTGAAGTCATTCCAGTGTTGAACAAGATTGACTTGCCGGCAGCGGATCCAGAGAGAGTTAAACACGAAATTGAACAAATTATTGGGCTCGATGCTTCCGATGCGATCGAGATCAGTGCCAAAACTGGCGTTGGAATTGAAGATCTGCTGGAGCAAATCATCGAAAAAATTCCACCGCCGGTTGGTTCAGAAGAAAATAAGACCCAGGCGTTGGTGATTGATTCATGGTTCGATAATTATGTCGGAGTCATTACCCTGGTGCGCGTCATGGAAGGTCAGATCAGGCCTAAGCAAAAGATCAAGATGATGTCGAGCGGGCAGGAATTTCTGGTTGAGAAGGTCGGAATTTTTACCCCTAAACGCAAGGATACTGAAAACCTGCAGGCTGGTAGCGTTGGATTTATTATCGCCGGAATCAAGGATATCGAGTCAGCCCGGGTCGGCGATACCATAACCCTGGCGCAGCGGCCGGCCGATAAGGCGTTGGCAGATTTCAAACAAGTCCAGCCGCGTGTATTTGCAGGCCTGTTTCCAATCAGTGCTGACGACTACGAGGACTGCCGCGAGGCGCTTAAGAAGCTGAAGCTGAACGATGCCGCGCTGCAATTTGAGCCGGAATCGTCACAAGCGCTTGGTTTCGGGTTTCGTTGTGGTTTTCTGGGTATGTTGCACATGGAAATCGTGCAGGAAAGGCTGGAACGTGAATATGATCTAGACCTTATTACCACGGCACCTACCGTTGTTTACCAGGTGGAAACAACCTCTGGCGAACTGGTCGAGATTCACAACCCGGCAGATTTGCCCGCGATTAATAAGATCGACGAAATTCGTGAACCGATTATCCAGGCTAATATACTGTTACCGGAGGCTTATATCGGCGCTGTGATTTCGCTGTGTATCGAAAAGCGGGGCGTGCAAAAAGATATGCAGTTCCTCGGAAACCAGGTGTCACTGGTTTTCGAGATACCATTGAGCGAGGTCGTGCTCGACTTTTTTGATCGCCTGAAATCGGTTAGTCGCGGCTACGCTTCATTCGACTACGAGTTTTTGCGCTTCGAGGCGTCAAACCTGGTTAAACTCGATGTACTGATAAACGCTGAAAAAGTGGATGCCCTGTCGTTGATCGTGCATCGCAGTAACGCGGATTACCGGGGTCGCGAACTTGCTTCCAAAATGAAAGAGTTGATTCCACGGCAGATGTTTGACGTGGCGATACAGGCTGCCATCGGTTCAAACATTGTTGCGCGGACAAATGTAAAGGCATTGCGCAAGAACGTAACCGCCAAATGTTATGGTGGCGATGTCACACGAAAGCGGAAATTGCTTGAGAAGCAAAAAGCCGGTAAAAAGCGTATGAAGCAGGTTGGGAGTGTCGAGATTCCGCAGGACGCTTTTCTTGCGGTATTGAAGGTAGATAGTTAGTTACTAGTATTGCACGAGGTAGAGACATACTGAATGATCCATTTTGATTTTGAGCTTTTATTGCTGATACTAACCGCAGTGACGGGCTTATTATGGCTTGCCGATGCACTCGTGTTCGCTCGTCTGCGGCAACAACCGGCGACTAGTAAGATTAAGAAGGAACCGCTTGTCATCGAGTACTCGCGGGCCTTTTTTCCGGTTCTGATAGCGGTTCTGGTGTTACGTGCGTTTTTATTTGAACCATTTCGTATTCCCTCGGGTTCAATGATGCCGACGCTTTTAGTTGGCGATTTTATCCTCGTAAACAAGTTTACTTATGGCTTGAGGTTACCAGTCTGGCAAAACCGTATAACCGAGGGTAACAAACCAAAACGTGGCGATGTCGTCGTTTTCCGCTATCCTCAGGATGAATCACAGGATTATATTAAGCGAGTTGTTGGGTTACCTGGTGATCACGTGGGCTACTATAATCGACGCTTGTCGATCAATGGCAAACTGCTGGATATCGAAACAGACCGTGTTTACGATGGATTAGGCGATTTGAATAACATGCAATATGCGAATGGATGTGACCGGGCAGCTGCCAACTGCCAGGTGTATATCGAGAAACTTGGCCAGGCCGAATATAAGATAATGACCAATCCCAGCTCCACATTTGGTGTTAATGGAGAATTATTCGTTCCGGAAGGACAGTACTTCGTGATGGGCGATAATCGCGATCACAGCAATGACAGCAGGATATGGGGCTATGTTCCCGAAGAAAACCTGGTTGGCAAGGCTGTTATGATATGGATGCACTGGGATTGGCGGACGGATGGAACGGGTCTGGATTTGTCCAGGGTTGGCCGTAAAATTTCGAATTGAGGAACTGATGATGAAAAGATCAACGAACTCGAGACACCGACAAAAAGGTATGTCAAGTTTTGGCTGGATTGCCGTGTTCGGTATTTTTGCATTATTACTGATAATGTTTTTCAAGGTTTTTCCAATGTATTACGGTAATTATCAGGTCAAGACTGCATTGGAGTATCTGGCGACGGACGAACGAGTGGATCCAAAATCCAAGCGCGAGATCTGGGAGTCCCTGCAAAGACGTCTGTATGTAAATGAAGTCAGATCCATCAAGCGCGAGCATGTAACCATGACGCGCAAGGATGGCAAAACCACTGTGACCGTCGATTACGAGGTCAGGGATAATTTTATAGGGCCCTTGTTTATCGGCGGTCATTTCGTTCAAAGCATAGTGATTGAGCGGTGAATGCCGACAAATTCTGCAACCTTACCGGATACCAATTCAGGCAGCAGGATTTACTGGAACAGGCGCTTACCCATCGCAGTTATTCACGTAGCAAAAATAACGAGCGACTCGAGTTTCTCGGCGACAGTATCCTCAATCTGATCATTTCAAACCATATCTATTTGCGTTTCACAGATGCCGACGAGGGGGACCTGAGTCGCATTCGCGCATCCCTGGTAAAAGAAGAATCACTGGCTCAAATCGCCATGGATGTTGGCCTGGGTGATCATATTCGCCTGGGTGGCGGCGAGTTGAAAAGTGGGGGATTTCGTCGAGCATCCATTCTATCTGACGCACTGGAAGCATTGATTGCTGCCATTTATCTCGACAGTGATTATGCCCAGACCGAAGCTACTGTTCTGCGTTTATACCATGGACAGTTGCAAACCGTCGATGAAAACGCCAACCTGCGTGATCCAAAGACCCAATTGCAGGAGTATCTGCAGGCGAGAAAGATGCATTTGCCCCGTTACCAGGTAGAACAAACCAGTGGTAAATCTCATAACCAGGTTTTTACCGTAAGCTGTAATATCACTGATCTCGAACTACAGAGTAAAGGCAAGGGGTCTAGTCGCAAAAAAGCAGAACAACAGGCCGCACAAGAAATATTAGACAAACTGGAAACATGATTGACGAGTTTCAATGTGGTTACGTTGCACTGATTGGCAAACCCAACACGGGCAAATCGACCTTAATGAATGCGCTCGTCGGTCAAAAACTCAGTATTACCGCGCACCGGCCGCAAACCACCAGGCATCAAATTCTCGGTATCAAAACAACCGAGAAGTACCAGTGCATTTTTATTGATACCCCGGGCATTCACGACAACAATAAAAAAGCGATCCACCGCTATATGAATCGTGCTGCAACCAGTATGCTGGATGATGCCGATCTGATATGTGTGCTGCTCGACATTTCTCATTTCAACCAGGAAGATGAAAAAATTCTGCAACGTGTTGCGCACTACGAACAGGTTTTGATTGTGCTTAATAAGATCGATCAAAAGAGTCGCGAGTCCTGCCTGCCGATAATGCATCAAGTCTCGCAGCAAGTTCCAGGTTTCGAATGTGTCCCAGTGTCGGCCCTTACCGGTGAAAACCTGGAGCGTCTCGAGCAGCTTATAGTTGCCCGTCTGCCCGTTGGCGTGCCGCAATTTCCAGACGATCAGCTGACTGATAAATCGATGCGATTTATCAGTGCGGAAATTGTGCGAGAAAAACTTTTCCGCGAACTTAAGCAGGAATTACCTTATTCAATCACGGTTAACATAGATCATTATATCGAGGAGACGGATATCACGCGTATATCGGCAACCATCTGGGTTGAACGTAAATCGCAAAAATCGATCGTCATCGGTAAAAGCGGAACTCTGTTGAAAAAGGTAGGATCCCTGGCACGCAGTGATATAGAGCGGCTGATAGATGCAAGAGTCTATCTGCAGCTCTGGGTGAAAGTGCGAGCTGACTGGTCTGATGATGAACAGTCGCTGGCGACCTTTGGTTACTCGGATGGAACCCAGGGTTAGTGATCAGATCTCCTTTATTCTGCGTCGGCGTGACTGGCAGAATTCAAGCCTGATACTGGACTTTTTTACCCGGGATCATGGTTGTATCCGGGCGATTGCCAGGGGTGCCCGCCGGAATCCCGCGAAAACACCTTACCAGCCTTTTGTAATGCTCAGTATCAGCTGGACCGGAAGGCAGGAACTAAAGACCCTGACCGGCATCGAAGGTCAGGCTCTGCCGGTCGACGAGAAGAACTACCTGGCATTATTGTACGTGAACGAGTTACTGGGTGCCTTGCTGCCACAAGGTGAAGCTAATCCGGCAGTATTTGCGAGTTACCAGTCATTATTACAACAGTCCATAGACGATATCGGCGAAGCTGGATTGCGAAGGTTTGAGCTGGAATTGATGCAGCGACTCGGTTACTTCCCCGATCTTTCTCGGGATGCGGCTAGTGGGCAGGAGATCCAGGCGGAGGCTTTTTATCAGTTTGTAATCAATAGCGGCTTTGTTGCCTGTGCTGATTCTGCCAGGGATTCCGTAAGCGGGCGGGTGGTTATCGACTGGATCCGGGGCGATTACCAGCAGGATCCCGTGTTACGCCTGGCCAAAGCGGTGTTACGCAGTACTATTGACTTTAACTTGCACGGAAAAACGCTAAAATCGCGCGATGTCCTGCTTGAAATGATGAGGCGAAAATGACAAGCCCTGTAACCCTGGGGGTCAATATTGACCATGTTGCTACCTTGCGCCAGGCGCGCGGTACACGCTTTCCCGACCCTGTATACGCCGCCCAGGTTGCGGAGCATTCCGGAGCCGATTCGATAACCTTTCACCTGCGAGAAGACCGGCGTCATATCCAGGAGCGCGATGCACTGTTGCTCAAGCAGGTGGTCAATACCAAGCTCAACCTGGAAATCGCGATCACCGACGAAATGATTACTTTTGGCTGCAAGCTACAGGCTGAAGATGTCTGCCTGGTGCCGGAAAAACGTGAAGAACTAACCACCGAAGGAGGCCTGGATGTTGCCGGTCAGATCGAACAGGTTCGTTCCGCCTGCGCCCGACTGGCAGAGGTCGGGACGCGAGTTTCACCATTCATCGATGCCAGTCGAGATCAAATCGATGCGGTTATCGAATGCGGCGCACCCTGTATTGAAATCCATACCGGGCACTATGCCGATGCGCAGGGCGACGAACAGTTGCGAATGCTGGAAAAAATAAACGAGGCGGTAGCCTACGCGCATGGTAAAGGTTTGCAGGTCAATGCGGGGCACGGGCTTAATCGTCATAATGTGCGACCGATTGCTGCTAACCCGTTGGTGACTGAATTAAATATTGGTCATGCAATCATTGCTGATGCCGTTTTCCTTGGGCTCGGGCAGGCGATCCGGGATATTAAGCGGCTGATTCTAGACGCCAGAAGCCAGGGATTATGATAGTCGGCATTGGTGTCGATATCGCAGAAACCGCTCGCTTCGAGAAACTGAGTGCAAAGTTCGGTGATCGTTTCGCGCGCCGAATTTTGACCGACGACGAACTGGCAGAGTTTGATCGACGTAAGCAATCCAAGGTATTCCTGGCAACCCGATTTGCCGCGAAGGAGGCCGTGGCCAAGGCGCTGGGAAGCGGAATTGGCGAACAACTGGGATTTCATTCGATTCAAATCGATAATGATAAGCAAGGCAAACCACTGCTGCGATTTCTGGGTAGCGCCAATGACTTGATTGCTCGCCTCGAAATCAAAAATGCATTGCTTTCACTATCTGATGAAAAGCATTATGTCGTGGCAATGGTGGTACTGGAGTCTTAGCTCGATTTTCCTTCTGCTTCCATTAGTTCCAGGTAGCGATCAACTTCCAGTTTTACGGCTGTTAACTCTTGGTTCAATTTCTGTACCGGTTTTTCTAGTGGAATATTGTCGTCGTGTGCCAGGTGCTTCTGAAAGCCAAGAATATTACGCTGCAATCTTGGCAGGCTTGCGTAGCAGGTAACACCATGGAGTTTATGGGCAATTGCTGCAAGCCGCTGCTGGTCAAGCTGGGCCAGGGCGCTCTCGAGTTGCAGCTGTTGATCAGGAATGTCGCGCTGCAAGATTTCAAATATCTGCTTGAGCAAAGACTCGTTGTCGGCCGACAGGGCTAAAGATCTCTCGTAGTCCACCGAACAATCCCCGGTGGAATCGGCAGTATCGGGTATTTCAGAATTGGCTACCTTGTGAACTGGCTCACCGTCAAGTAAACAGCGAAATTTATCCTCATCCAGGGGTTTGCCGAGAAAGTAGTCGAATCCCAGTTCAATCAATCTTCCAGCCTCGTCATTCAGGACATTAGCGGTTAACGCGACAATGGGTGTCCTGTCCCCGGGGTTATGCTTCCGCATCATCTGTAACAGGCTGACACCATCGATATCGGGCATTTGTATGTCGAGAATGATAATGTCGAAAGGCTCTTTCTTATAGATATTCAGGGCATCAATACCATTTTCCGCTTCTACAACCTGATGCCCCCAAAGGCGGATGAGTTCACCTGCTAATTTTAAATTTATCTGGTTGTCATCAACCAGAAGGGCTCTCTTTTGCCGGATCTGTAACTGATTTTCGGGCATTTCTTTTTCGGATTCATTTCCTGTTACCCTGGCGACAACCTGCGCAATAGCCTGACTGGTATTTATGATCGAAACAAACTCAACCCTGCCTGAACGGGTTGGTGATTGGGAGCCTTCGTCGTAGTCCATGATGATAATTCGAGCGGTTCCGGTAACTTCCGGGGCAATGACTTTTTCAAGATCAAAGCTTAAGTGTCGTTTATCGAAAACCAGTAAATCTATATAAGCAAGATTACGCTGAATACATTGCAGGACAGGATCGGTCCCTTTTTGATTATCGATCAGGATAGATTCGGTATTGACTCCTGCGCGATCGAAAAGTGTGCGGGTCTCCATAAGGCAATAATTGTCGGCAGCGAATATCAGAGCCTTGGGATTTTCTGCTTTATCGACGGCAACAGCCCCGGCCTTTCCTCCGAGGTCGAACGGCAGGTTTAGTGTGAATTTCGAACCTTCGCCCGGTGTTGAAACCATGGTGATGTTGCCACCCATCAAGTTTGCCAGGTTTTTACTGATAACCAGCCCCAAACCGGTACCTGCGAAGCGTCTTGTGTCAGAACTTTCGACCTGGCTAAAAGCCTGAAACAGAGATTGCTGGTCTTGCTTTGAAATGCCAATTCCGCTGTCTTCGACGGCGATTTTAATATCGACCTTTTCGAAGTTCTCGTCTTCCAGGCTTACTTTTATCACGACCCGGCCTTGATCGGTGAACTTGATTGCATTACCAATAAGGTTAAGCAGGATTTGCTTCAGTCTTAACTTGTCACCGACAACCCAGCGTGGCGTGTCACTATAAATAATCAGGTTCAAATCGATGCTTTTTGTTAATACATTTATAAAAAGTATGTCACGGGTTTGTTCGAGAACTTCGTAGAGATCAAATTCTTCATCAACGAGTTGTAACTTACCGGATTCCATTTTTGAGAAGTCCAGGATTTCATTGACGATGTTGGTGAGATCGCTGGTGGATTTCAGGATAATATCCACATAACGTTGCTGTGATTGTTCAAGCCTCGATTGGCTCAGTAAACTGATAAAGCCCTTGATGCCATTAATCGGGGTTCGGATTTCATGGCTCATGTTGGCAAGAAATTCGGATTTGGTCCGATTTGCATTTTGCGCCTCATCACGCGCCAAACCCAGTTCCCGATTTTTTGTTTCGAGGTTGGATATAGCTTCGTTTAGCTGCTGAGTAGCCTGCTGAATTCTTCGATTCAAATGTCGTCTGTTGGCGAGCAGGGCATGGGTCATACGATTGAAGCCCTTCTGCAGTGCACCAATCTCGTTCGCCTCTAAAGGTTCAATCGTTTTGCCGAGTTGACCGGTTTCGACATATTTTAGATGCTCCATCAAACGAAAAATAGGTTGCGTGATTCTGCGACTGATAATCACGGTCAAAATCACTGCCATGATTAAAATCGAGATAAAAAACACGATCGAGTCGCTGATAATCAGTCCGGTTGTCTGCTTTAACTGCTGACGTGAAATATATAGATGTACCCAACCAAGAACACTGGTCGTGCGCGCATCGTTATTGTCGGGTGCAAACACGTCCGAGTGCTCATTGCCTTGCGACTGAATGGCTTCGCGAGAGTAATAATATTCGGCGACCTCGGATTGCTGAAAATCCTTGGAGACTGATTCGGCAATCAGGTTACCTTGCTGATCATAAATCGAGGCCAGTACAATATTGTTGCTGCCGACAGATTGCTCCAGCAGATACTGGATTTGCCTGTCGTTACCTGTGAACAGGTTGAATTCGGAGGCGCCTGCAATCTGGCGAGCGATGATCTGGCCTTTACTCTGCAGTTGTTCGTTGGCCTGCCCGATGCTCCCATTAATATGTTGAAAGGTAAAAAACAGGTCGATCAGAAACACCGGGATGAGCGTGATCAGCAGGATCTGATACTTGATACCAAGGCGTTTCACGGTTGCATCTCGTCAATTTTGGATCGCAGTTCACGTTCTTCGGGTAAATCAATTCCCAGGGCATTCGCAACACGCAAGTTAGTTGCAATGGTGTAAAACCTGGCAAATTGAAGCGGGGGACCATTGTGAACCTGGTTATTCAGTCTTTGATTTAATAGCAATGCCAGATGCCTGCCAATGTCAACTGGAGATGAAAAAATTGATGCGACGGCACCTGATTTCACATGGGCTGGGGAATAACTGATTGCCGGCTTGCGATTCCGATAACTGGTCAGCAACACACCTTTAATCGTGTCACGATTGTAAATCGATTGTCGGGGTAGCATTAGTAGTACATCGTTTTGGCTCAGTAGTTCTCGCAAAACTGGTAGCAGTTTGTTAACCCTGTCTATGCGGTACTGATTTAACTGGAGCTGAAATTTGTCCAGGATTTGAGTTCGATATTGGTTGGGATCGATTCCGTTTGTCTCGATTACACCGATGCTTTCGATGTCGAGCATGAGCTTGCAAAAGGCGAGATAACGATGCATTGGTTGATCGAGCACAATGGTCAAATGTTGATTAAGGTTCAGATCCTGGTATTCCTCCAGTGTCAGGTAGGCATTAATTGAATTTGCCTGGGCATTGAATTGATTGACCGCTTCAACCGCCGATTGACCCAGCGCGACGAAGAGGTCGTCTTGGCTGGTACTGGCTAACCCATCGCTAAGCTCTGTTGCCTTCAGTACCTCGAATCGTGTAGTTGCTTCAACATGGTTCATCAGGGTGCTGATGGTTTGATCAAAATAGACGTTATCGCTACTTTTCACGATTATTACCTGGCCGGCCACTTGCTGGGGTGCGAACAGGCCGAAAACCAACACCAGTAATGCGCTGAAAATTGATTCTTTAAATCGGCGACTTAGCATGAATCCTTTCCTCAGACTCCTTCAAACCACACTAACCTGGGGGTTACTTTTCCTGATGCTGGCAGGAGATGCAGGCAGCTGCTTTGGCATGCCCGACGCTATTAAAGTAAAATCTTTTTCTTAGATCCCGTCCTGGCTAGTTTGGTTTTCTATTTTATGTTTTTGCATGATTATATCGGAAATACCCCTCTGATAACATTACAGCGGCTTAACGCGGGCAATGGTAACCAGATTTCGGTAAAACTTGAGGGCAACAATCCCGCTGGTTCGGTCAAGGACCGCCCGGCCTATAGCATGATCCGGCATGCCGAGGCGCGTGGTGAAATCAGGCCGGGTGATGCGCTGGTCGAAGCAACCAGCGGAAATACAGGAGTTGCCCTGGCCATGGTAGCAGCAATGCGTGGTTACCGTATGACATTGATCATGCCTGATAACATGAGCCATGAACGACTCACTACCATGCGAGCTTTTGGTGCCAATATTATCCTTGTCACCCGGGAAGAAGGTATGATGAAGGCGCGTGATATTGCCGAAGATATGAATGCGCAGGGGAAAGCAAAGATGCTCGACCAGTTTGCGAATCCGGATAACCCCCTTGTGCATTACGAAACCACTGCACCTGAGATATGGCAGCAGACGAACCAGGGGATAACGCACTTTGTCAGCGCCATGGGAACCACGGGTACAATCATGGGTTGTTCGCGATTTTTCAGCGAGGTCAATTCGCAGATTGAGATAATCGGTGTGCAGCCTGCGGAGGGATCTTCCATTCCTGGCATCAGGCGTTGGCCAGTGGAATATGTTCCGCGCATTTATAACCCCGAGGCTGTCGATCGAATCATCGACGTGTCGCGCGAAGAAGCCGAGGAATTCACCCGCGAGCTGGCCGCCAGCGAAGGTCTATTTTGCGGTATTTCCTCGGGCGGCAACCTGTGCGCGAGCTTGCGTCTCGCGCAGGAATTGTCCGATGCGCATATTGTGACAATCATGTGCGATCGAGGTGATCGCTACCTGACAACCGAGGTTTTCCACAATTCCTGATACAGGCTTGAATATGAATGTTCTAGTGTTCGATATTGAAACCATTCCCGACATTGATGGCTGTCGCAAGATATACGACCTGCACGGACTGTCGGATGATGATGTCGCAAAAGCCGTATTCCAGATGCGGCGGCAGCAGTCAGGAACCGAGTTCCTGCGGCACTATTTGCATCGCATCGTTGCGATATCGGCGGTACTACGCACCCGGGATCAGTTCAAGGTCTGGTCGCTGGGAGACATCGAGGCAAACGAACAGGATTTACTGCAGCGATTTTACGGTGGCATTGAACGCTACACACCACGCCTTGTTTCCTGGAACGGTAGCGGATTCGATTTACCAGTCATGCATTATCGAAGCCTGCTTTATCCCATCAACGCGGCGCACTACTGGGAGACCGGGCAAAACGATAACAGCTTTCGCTACAATAACTATTTAAGCCGCTTTCATGAACGTCACACCGACCTGATGGACGTGTTGGCGGCCTACCAGCCGCGTGCAAGCGCCCCGTTGGATGAAATTGCAGGCCTTTGCGGTTTTCCAGGGAAAATGGGGATGAGTGGATCAAAGGTCTGGGACGCCTATCAACAGGGCCAGATAAAAGAAATCAGGGATTATTGCGAAACCGACGTGCTCAATACCTACCTCGTTTACCTTAATTTTGAGCGCAGCCGCGGCAATTACGATCAAACCCGGTACCAGGCCGAATGTCAGCTGGTTAGAGAAGAATTGAAAGCTTCGGACCAGCAGCACCTGCTCGATTTTGAAGCCGCGTGGCACGATGTCTAGACGCGGACGACGCAAGAAGCTAGCCGAACCGAGACAGGTCACTATCGACGCAATGTCACACGAGGGGCGTGGCATCGCCCACGTGAATGGCAAGACAGTGTTTGTGTTCGGCGCGCTGGCCGGTGAAAGCGTACGCATCCAGGTCCTTAAGAGTACCCGTAGTTTTGACCAGGCGACAACGCTCGAGGTAATCGAAGCGTCGCCTGAACGCATCAGCCCGCGCTGCGAAGCCTTCCAGGTCTGTGGCGGTTGCAGCCTGCAGCACCTCGCAAACGATGACCAGGTCAAGCTTAAGCAGCAGGCCCTGCTTGACATGATGGCGCATGCCGATATTGAGTGTGAAGAAATATTGCCATCATTGCGAGCCGAGGAGTGGGGTTATCGTAAGAAGGCACGACTCGGTGTTAAATACGTCAAGAATAAAGGCAGGGTTCTGGTTGGATTTCGAGAACGCAACACGCCGTTTATCGCGGATATGCACCGCTGCGAAGTCCTGATACCGGAGGTTGGCTATAAACTTGACCTGTTGTCCGAGATGATTGGTCAACTCGAAGCGCGCGCGTCGATACCACAAATTGAAGTTGCTGCCGACGCGGATCATATTCAGCTGGTTTTTCGCCATTTACAGCCATTGTCGGAGCATGATCGCGACGTGCTGATCGAATTTGGCAAACAGCATAACTTCCATATCCAGCTGCAGTCGGGGGGCCCGGATACAGTCTGTAATCTAGTTCCCGAAGAGCAGGGGCTGAGCCTGGACCCCGTTGGTAACGATCAAATACGAATAGCTTTCAATGCACTTGATTTCGTCCAGGTCAACACCGAAATTAACCAGAAAATGGTGGCCCAGGCGCTACGCTTGCTGGATTTGCAGCCCACTGACAAGGTACTCGACCTATTTTGTGGTCTGGGTAACTTCACCCTGCCAATGGCACAGCGCTGCGCGCAGGTTAGCGGTGTCGAGGTTGATACCGCGATGCTGACGCGTGCCCGTGACTCCGCGACAGCCAATCATATCGGCAATACCGATTACTATAGTGCTGACTTATCCCGACCCGACAAAGATTTTGTGTGGATGCGCCAGCACTACGACAAGATTTTGCTTGATCCACCGCGTTCCGGGGCGCTTGAGATGGCCCAGCTGATCGGGCGCTTTAATGCAGTCCGCATTGTTTACGTCTCCTGCCAGCCTTCCAGCCTGGTGCGAGATGCTGCTATTATCTGCGCCCAGGGATATCGCATGACACATCTGGGCATCATGGATATGTTTCCGCAAACCGCGCATGTTGAATCCATGGCTGTATTTGAACGTAAAACGCAGGAGTCGAAGTGAAGATAGTCAGTGCAATAATCAAGCCGTTTAGACTGGACGACGTTCGCAGCGCCTTATCGGATATCGGTATCAATGGATTGACTGTTTACGAGGTCAAGGGATTTGGCCGCCAAAAAGGTCATACAGAGCTATATCGCGGTGCGGAATACGTGGTCGATTATATTCCAAAGGTCAAGATCGACGTCGCGGTTGATGATGAGCTGGTCGATCAGGTCATTGATTCGATTATAGAATCTGCCAAAACCGGTAAAATCGGGGATGGTAAGATCTTCGTAACTGATCTGGATCATGTAGTACGCATTAGAACCGGCGAATCCGGGTCTTCGGCTTTGTAAAAAGGCTAAAAATTTATTACTCTTAGATTCCGTGGAACTCTAGATGTGAGTGAAAGCGATGAGTGCGAATGCTAATTTTGAAAATAAGATTGCTGAACACGTGTCACATGGAGCTAAGGAAGATATAGCTGTCTCGGCAAGGCCAGGTGTGATCCTGTCCGAACCGCGTAACAACCGCGTGACCTCCTCTGTTGTAACTCAACTGGACCGCTGGATTGCCAGGCAAATGGTGGAAGTGGTGGGAAATCCGCCCATTGTGCTAATACTCTGGGACGGCGTCGCGGTTACACCGCCGGTCACGAATCCGATTGCGACTATTCGCTACTACAATCGCAGCGCGATGATCAAAACCATTTTGAATCCCGAGCTTTATTTCGGCGATTTGTATTCGACCGGTCAGGCCACGGTCGAGGGCGATCTGGTCAGGTTTTCGGAGATTATCTATTCGAAT
>CALJYH010000078.1 GCA_937984095.1 uncultured Gammaproteobacteria bacterium
GTACTGCGTGCGGCAGCGCAGAAGCTGGGTAACTATCGGCTGCCCGACACCACACTGTATGTCACGTTGGAACCCTGCACCATGTGCGTGGGTGCGCTGGTTCATGCCCGGGTGGGGCGCCTGGTTTACGGCGCGGCCGAGCCGAAAACCGGTGCGATCGAAAGTGCGCAGCGACTCTTCGAAACCGGGAAATTCAATCATCAGCCGCACATCGAGTCTGGTGTATTGGCAAAAGAATGTTCGACCCTGTTGTCGCGATTCTTCGCGAAAAAACGCTCAGCCCAGAAATAGCCAGGGAATGACCGATACTTACAGGCTGGGAGCCAGCGGCGCAACTTCCTGCGGCTGTTTCAATTCACCATTCTCACGCAGTGCCCGGGTTTCGAATCCAATCAGGTATTCGTAGTACTTGCGAATATTTTCGACATACTTGACCGGTTCCCAGCCCCGCGCGTAGCCGTACCTGGTGCTCTTGTACCATTTCTTGCGCGCCAGCAAGGGCAGGTTTTCCTTGACGTCGATCCAGCGATCTGGATCGCCACCTCGTTTCTCGGTGATGATGCGGGCGTCCTCGACGTGACCCAGGCCGACGTTGTAAGCGGCTAACGCCAACCAGGTACGATCGGGCTCGGTAATTTGCTTGGGTACTTTTTTCAATACCCTGGCGATATATTTTGCGCCACCGCGAATGCTCTCGGCCGCGTCAAGACGATTTTTGACTTTCATCTGTTTTGCTGTGGCCTGGGTCAGCATCATCAAACCGCGCACCCCGGTCGGCGACTTGGCCCGCTCGATCCAGAGAGACTCCTGGTAACCGATTGCTGCGAGCAAGCGCCAGTCCAGATCTACGTTCGCAGCTTCCCTGCGGAATAGTGCTTCGTATCGAGGCAAATGGCTTTCGATGCGCTGGGTAAATGTGCGAATGTCCGAATAGTTAAAGCGGGCAACATGACTGTAATAACGATGGATCAGCTGCTCCAGGCGCCCGTCTTTTTCTAGGGTCGTAAAGAAAGCTTCGATGACGTTCTTGAGGCTATCGTCGTCGCTGAAATTATAGGCCCAGCGCAAGCGGCGTGGATCACCGATTTCGAAGGCAATACGCAATTCGGGAAAGTAACGGCGCTGCAATGCGATTTCATGCGAATCGGCAAGAATGAAGTCGGTATCTCCGGACTCCACCTGTTCGATCAATTCTTCGGTCGCGATATCGTCAACTTCGGTCCAGGACAGTTTGGGGTACTGGTTTAAAAGATCAGTTAAAAGTCTGGCATGGGCCGTTCCGCTGACGACCTTGAGAGAACCACCGATCAGGTCGCGTATTTTTTTGGGTCGGTCGGCGCGAAACTTGCGATACAGTACCTGGTTGGAAACTTCGTAATAATCTGGTCCATAGGCGACGGAAGAGTTGGAATTCGATTCGTTTCCGGATAAACCGGCGGCCACGATGTCTCCAGTGCCATACAGAAGCTCAGGGTAGAGCTCGGCGAAGCTCGGTACCGTGATGAAGCGGGCCTTGACGCCGATCGATTCGGCAAACCAGTTGGCGAGTTGATACTCAAAACCATTGGGACCGTCGATATCCTGATAATAGGTGGTCGCGCTATTAAGCGTAAGGATATTGATATAGCCACGTTTTTGAATCTTGTCGAGCGTACTCATGGCGCCCTTGTCGATGCCCGGTGAAACGATCAGAACCGCCAACACGGCTAAAGCCGCAATCAGGCCTGAAATCCACTGGATTCGATGGGCAGTTGGGGTAAGCTCAACCATGAGTTAACACCGAGTTATCCGCAGACTACTGTCGGCGGGTAAACACCCACTCGTGCGAACCGGATAGGTCCAGGTTAAATGTATAGCCCTCTCGGTCGAATTCCTTGAGTGCCTCGGGATCGTTGATCCGGTGGTCGATCAGGTAGCGTGCCATCATGCCGCGGGCCTTCTTGGCAAAAAATCCGATCGTTTGATAGCTGCCCTTGTTGTAATCCTTGAATACCGGTGTGATGACGTCTGCTTTAAGCAATTTGGGTTTTATCGATTTGAAATACTCGTTTGATGCCAGGTTTATCAGGGTACTCGAACCGGAAAGCCTTAATTCCTGGTTGAGCGCTTTCGTAATTCGTCCATCCCAGAACTGGTACAGGTTTTTTCCCTGTTCGGTGTCGAGTCGGGTACCCATTTCGAGCCGGTAGGCCTGTATCAGGTCGAGCGGTCGTAGCACGCCGTACAGGCCCGACAGAATGCGTAAATGATCCTGGGCAAACTCGATGTTGTCTGGTTGCATGCTGTAGGCGTCCAGACCAATATAAACGTCTCCCTTGAACGCAAACAATGCCTGCCGCGCATTCTCCGGCTTGAATGGTGTTTTCCATTGCTTGAAGCGTTGCTGGTTGAGCTCGGCTATATTGTCGCTCACCTGCATCAGCTTCGATAGATCGGCAGCAGATAACTGTCGCAGGCGCCGCACCAGCTTGCGCGACTGGGTCAAATGTGATGATTGCGTAAACGCATCGGTGACGGTCGGCGTATCAAAATCCAGTGTTTTGGCGGGCGAGATAACGGTTAGCATTTTACCTGGTTCGAAATTTAAAGAATGCATGTTA
>CALJYH010000079.1 GCA_937984095.1 uncultured Gammaproteobacteria bacterium
GAACTCGAACGGCATACGGATTGGTACCGTTTCAGTGACCGCTCCCTGCACTACTACATCACCTGAATCGGCTAACTGTTCTAGCCGCTGCGCCAATACAACACCCGCTCCCGTAATCGTATTGTCAGCTACTATCACTTCACCTAGGCTGATACCTATCCGCAATTGTGGTTGAATCTCGTCGTCGAGCGTGGCGTTCAGCTCTCCGTTCAACGCCTGGAATGCGAGTGCAGCGGCAACAGCATCGGATGTTCGTTCAAATTCGGCGACGAGTGCGTCTCCACGTATCTCGCGTGCTATGCCGCCATAGGCATTGATGGTTTCTGAAAAATGTTGGAATGCGGCTTGAATGCGTTTGTGTGCGAGCGATTCGTTCTTCTGGACAAGCGAGGTGGAGCCGACCACATCGGCATGGAGAATAACGGCGAGCTTTCGAGATAATTGATCCTTTTCCATGGATGGCCTTGTTGGAAGTTATGCGAAAAATTCTAACACAAGCAGCTTTGGTATAGTTTTTAACGAGCGTCCGCTCCTTTAATCGGGCGTCACTGTCAAGCCCCCGTTTTACGGTTGCTGTTCCAGGTTGTCGCTGATGTGGGTCACGCTCCTTTCCGCAGTCGGTTTAATCACCGCTGCACGCAATAGTCTGACAGCATGGAGAGCCTCGCTGTTGGGCGCGCTTACAAGCGCATCGGACACTTACGGCTTCATCCAGACCTCGTCCACAACAGGGACGTTTTCCTTCCAGTTCTACAGATATCTAAGTTGTTGCTTCAGTAGAACCGTAACGGAAATCGGTACCGTTTAACCACATCTGATGCAGTATCCCGGCCAGTTTGCGGGCCACCGCGACCGTAGCGCGCCGATGACCTTTTGTTTTCATCAATTTGATACCCCAGACTTTCAATGAACACCATTGATCCGAGCGAATCACCAGTGAGTGGGCCGCCACATACAGTGCACAGCGCACATCGGGATCGCCGGCCTTGGAGATACGCCCCGGATTATCAAACTCGCCCGACTGGAATCGTCTTGGGGTTAAACCAAAATGCGCGGCAACGGTTCTCGAGCGTTTAAAACGTCTGGGATCATCAACTGCGGCCTTGAAGGTGAGTGCGGTAATGACACCCACCCCGGGGACTGTCATTAAACGCTGACAGATAGGATCTTCGCGTACCAAAGCTTTAACCTGGTTATCGAGCTTGAGATAGGTCTGGTAGAGCATCAGTCGGGCATCGAGCAGGGGTATCAGCGAATTGACCATACTGGCATCGGCTTCGATGGCCTGACGCAGGACAGCATCGTAAGCACCATGCTTGAGGGTTCCAGGCAAGCGAATACCCAGTAGTCGGACTAATCCGCGGATTTCGTTCTCGATATCAACACATTTCTTGAGGATGGTTTTACGACTCGATAACAATGCACGGATCAGATGACTTTCCATACTTTTGACATGCACCCGGCTGTACCAGCCAGTCCGGAGTATCTGCGCAATACCACGCGCATCGTTTTTATCGGTCTTGTTACGCATCGCCGCTAAGGCCGCACTCACTTGTCTGGCCTCCAGGCAGATCACTTCATAGCCCGCCGCTTGCAAACCATAAGTCAGATACTGAGTCAGGGCGCCTGCCTCAAAACCAACCAAGTTTATTTCCGCGCTGAATCGTCGCAGGCAGGCAACGATCTCTTCAACCTCTGCGGGGACTTTCGCTTCAAACTGGATCGCCCCGTCATCATCAACAATGCAAATGGATACAGAACGCAGTGATACATCGAGTGCAGTATGGTAATTCATGACATTCTCCCAGGTTGTTCGTGTCTTACGATTGTACTGAGAGCTCGACGATAGTCGTCAGCCCGATTACCTATGCTGTTGGCCGAAGATTGCCTCCTATCAGGGTTTGACGAGAGTCTGCTATTGAGAAAGCTGCCGCTCAGGATCGATATCTCAGCGGCGATTTACGACCCAATATAGATACTCACACCCGTTCTCGTAGATACTAGTAATAGCTGACAGGTAGCTGTCAGTGAGTGCGGGACATGCACCCGCTGACTACGAATAAAACGACCCCAACATGAGATGTTCACCGAGTTGGTTTCGAGTCGGCGGGTGTGCTTGAGATCGATAACGAATACTCAGGGCTCGCCGTAGCACCGGCTCACCTATATTGATTTCGAAGATCTCTGGCTGCATGTCCCACGACGCCAATTTAACATACTGGGGAGAAGTCATGAATGAGTTCACAGCGGTTGGCTATAGTGTTTATGTGGGTATTGATTGGTCAGACTCTAAACACGATGTTTGCATTCAATCGAAGGTCTCAGAGGTGCGTGAGTTTGCTGTTATACGACACCGTGTCGAAGCGATTGATGCCTGGGTAAAAGGCTTATACCAGCAATATGGCGGCCCCATCGCGGTTGCCGTAGAACTGAGTAAAGGACCGATTGTCTCGGCCTTGCAGAAGTATGACTTTATCGACATCTTTCCAGTTAACCCGGGCACACTGGCCAAGTATCGTGAGGCCTTTCAACCGAGTCGAGCCAAGGACGATCCCACCGATGCGGAACTGGCCGTGGACATGTTGTTACGTCACCCAGAGCACTTCAAAGTGCTGAAGCCACAGAGCGCTGAGATGCGTGCTCTGACAACAATGGTGGAGCAACGCCGGTGCCTGGTCAGCGAACGCATCCGAATCACCAATCGGTTACGCGCTGCATTGAAACAGTACTATCCGCAAGTGCTCGAGTGGTTCGAGCGCATTGATACACCATTATTCTGCGCGTTTATCAAACGCTGGCCGACGCTGGTGCAAGCCAGGCGTGCACGTTCAAACACCCTCAAGCGTTTCTTCCACGAACACCACATGTACCGTGAAGGTGTTCTTGAAAGCCGTCGTCAAGCGATCCATGCGGCAAGCCCCCTGACACTGGATGAAGCGGTTATCGTCCCTTATCGGATGCAGGTTCTGGTACTGGTCGAGCAGCTGGAGCTGATGTTCAAGGCCATTGATCAGTTCGATGATGAAATCGCGAAGCTGGCCTCCAGGCATCCCGACTATGCCTTATTCCAGCCACTGCCTGGGGCGGGACCATCACTTGTACCTCGGTTGATGGTCGCCTTCGGGGAGCAGCGCGAGCGCTTTTCCAGTGCTGCCGATGTCCAGAAGTTATCAGGAATTGCACCGGTGACCGAACGGAGTGGGCAGAAGCACTGGGTACATTGGCGATTGCAGTGCCCGACGTTTATGCGCCAGACCTTTGTCGAATGGGCGGCGCAAACGATCAATAAATCTTACTGGGCTGGTATCTACTATCGACAACAACGCGAGAAGGGATCGACTTACCAGGCCGCGGTCAGGTCGTTGGCGTTCAAATGGATACGGATTGTTTACCGTTGTTGGCAGACTGGTGTTGAATACGACGAATCCCGATACCTTAAAGTATTGGAGCGACGCGGATCGCCCTTAGTCAAGAGGTAAAAAATGGTTGAATCAGCTTGACTGAATACCTCAGGGCGTGACTCAGACGTTCATGATTCAAATCGACTAAAGTTTTGAGGGAGTAGTTAATTTTTCGGCTTGGTTTTCAAAAGCAACTGTCTTGTAATCGG
>CALJYH010000080.1 GCA_937984095.1 uncultured Gammaproteobacteria bacterium
GACCGCCTCATCGGTCAGCCAGTGATCGCGAACCAGCTTTTCCAGTTCTGACGGGTCCTTGATCGGCAATATCAGTGGTTTATTGTTTTCGATCCATCGCGACAGTACCGCCAGCATCAACGCCGCCTTGTCGGGGAAATGGTTATAAACGGTTGGCTTTGATACACCGCTTACCCTGACCACCATATCGATGGAAGTGCCCTTGAAACCGTTTTCGAGAAATAGTGGCAATGCGGCAGCAGCTATGTGGTCTTTTTTGGATCTTTGAGCCATAACAGGGTTGAATATAAATCGAAATTATGCAAACTATACTAAACCGTTTAGTTAATGTCATTATTTGAATGCTTTTTGCGCCTGGAGGCCACGATGATTCGCAGTGAAAATGGTTATTTTGGAGAATTCGGCGGCCGTTTTGTCCCTGAAATCCTGCTACCCGCACTTACCGAACTCGAAGATTTATTCTTTGGCCTACGCGATGATCCGGCTTTCTGGCAGGAATTCGTAACCCTGTGCCAGGAATTCAGCGGCCGTCCGACACCGCTGACACCCCTGCGGCGATTATCGAAACAGCTCGGTGGGGCCCAAATCTGGCTAAAACGCGAAGATTTGAACCATTCTGGCGCGCATAAGGTTAATAACGTGCTTGGCCAGGGCCTACTGGTGCAGCGCATGGGTAAACAGCGCGTTATCGCCGAAACCGGTGCCGGTCAGCACGGGTTGGCAACCGCTATCATGGCGGCGCGCCTTGGACTCGAAGCGACTATTTACATGGGTGCCGAGGATATTGAACGTCAATACTCGAATGTATTCTGGATGCGCCAGCTCGGCTCCGACGTGGTTGGCGTCACTACCGGTGCACAGACATTGAAAGAAGCACTCGATGAAGCTCTGCGCGACTGGGCCGCCTCGGTCGAAACCACGCATTACGTGCTCGGCACCGCTTGCGGGCCGGCGCCCTTTCCAGAGCTGGTCTCCTATTTTCAGAGCATTATCAGCGATGAAATCAAGGAGCAGTCGATGCGTCAAATGGGGTGCCTGCCCGATGAAATAGTCGCCTGTGTGGGCGGTGGTTCCAACGCGATGGGCGCTTTTGGAGCTTTCCTGGAAATTTCTGAAGTTAACCTGGTCGGTGTCGAAGCAGGCGGTATCAGTCTCGAAGACGGCAAACACTCGATACGCCTGTCACAGAACACCGGTGAAACCGGCATCGCACAGGGTTATAAAACCCTGTTCCTGCAAAACGATGACGGCCAGCTTGGCGACACACATAGTATCGCGGCGGGGCTCGACTATGTTGGCGTTTCGCCGATTCTGGCTCACCTGTCTCAACAGGGCCGCGTAATCCCGGAATCGGCCACCGATAATGAAGTCACCGAGGCTTTCAGCCTGTTAATGAAAACCGAGGGTATTATCCCGGCACTGGAATCGGCACACGGACTCGCGGGTGGGTTCAAGCGTGCCAAACAGATGAAACCGGATCAAAATGTTGTCATCAATCTGAGTGGTCGCGGCGATAAGGACATTTTCACCGTGGCACGCGCATTTCCACAACGCGAATGGACCGAATTCCTGCAACGTGAAGCCGTCCGTTCTACCGAAGCACTGGCACAAAAGCGAGGACACTAATCATGTTTCCAACACAGTATGAAGATTTGCAAATCATGTCCCACGCGGTGATTGGCTTCCCCAGCCTCGAGGAAAACGAGAAGGCAATTGCTGGCCTGGCCGAGGCCGGCGTCAAATTGATCGAATTACAGGTTCCATTCAGCGACCCCGTCGCCGATGGCCACACGCTGGTTAACGCTTGCTATGAAGCGCTTAAGCACGGTGGCTCGGTGCAGGCAACACTTAATCTTGCAACCACCGTCTGCGCGCGTCACCCAGAGGTGACTTTTGTTCTGATGAGCTACCTGAACCCGCTATTTCGCTATGGTTTACAGGAATTGTTCGAAAAGGCCTCGGCCGCGGGAATCAAGGGCATGATCGTACCTGACTGGCCGGTGGAAGAGATTGAACCCTGGCTACCGACGCTCGACGCCCTCGGCCTGTCCCCAATCCTGATGGTGACGCCTAATACCGCGGCTGAAAGGGTTGAAAAGATCGCCAAAGCCTCGCGCGGTATGATCTATGTGGTATCGCGCATGGGCGTAACTGGTCACGAAACCCAATGGGGCGAAAAATTTCAGAACTATATCGCCGAAATTCGCAAACATACCGATTTGCCGCTAGCCGTCGGCTTCGGCGTACGTACTGCCAAGGATCTCAATGCATTGACTGGAAAGGCCGAGGTAGCGGCGTTCTGCTCGCAATACATCGAATGGCAGCGCGACGAAGGCAGCGAGGTTGCAGCGAATAAAATGAAATCGATTATCCAGGAAATAGATTCACCATAAGCCTGACCCGCCCCTGCGGTAAAATGCGGGAAACGGACGCCAGGATCTCCCCAGTTTCAATTACGATAAGCAATTATGTTCAGTCTGGTTAATTTGTTGTGCCTGGTACTTGTTGGCCTGGGGGCACTTTACTGGTGGCAAAGTGGTCTGTTCAAGGGTAGAGCGCGTCAACTGGCCATGGAGCATTGTCAACAACTGGATTTGCAGCTGCTGGATCAAAGCATGGTAATTACCGGTTTTTGGCCGATACGCAATTCCAGTGGAAACCTGGGTTTCAGACGAACTTACCAGTTTGAATTTTCTTCAACTGGCGATAGGCGTTATCGGGGTGAGTTGGTTCTGGAAGGGATGACATTGCAATCTATCGACCTCGAAGCTTACAAAATTCCAGATTCTGAATGACTCCCAGAAGTTCAGGTAAGCTAAGTATTATTTCATAAAATCTCGGCTCCGTTGCCTATACTCTGTCTTCAACCGACTAGTTTATCAACTCTTCACCCGCAGGATTTCCCATGAAAAAACTACTAGTAATTATCAGTATCGTCAGCCTGTCTTTTATATCCGGTTGTGAAACTTTTGATGCATACACCGGCGAGAAAAAGGTATCCAATACCGCCAAGGGTGCCGGCATTGGTGCTGGTATTGGCGCAGTTCTGGCCTATCTTGGCAACAAGGACGAAAGCAGCAAAACGCGCAAGAGAAAGATGCTCCAGGCTGCCGGAATCGGGGCGATTGCTGGTGGTGGCATCGGCTACTACATGGACTCGCAGGAAGCCAAGCTCAGAAAAACTCTGCGCGATAGCGGTGTTAGCGTCGAACGTGACGGTGACAATATCAACCTGGTCATGCCGGGTAATATTACCTTTGTCACTGCCGGACACGACCTCAATGCCGATTTCTACGAAGTGCTGGATTCGGTGATAATCGTCCTGCAGGAGTTTGATAAGACCATCATCGTATCCGCAGGTCACACGGACAGCAGGGGTTCGGACGAATACAACCAGGCCCTGTCAGAGCGCCGTGCCAATTCAGTGGCGCAATACCTGCTGACAAAAGGTGTTGTCGACGCACGAATTGAGAGCGTCGGCTTTGGCGAAGGCACGCCGATTGCTGATAACTCAACCGGGGAAGGTAGAAGCCTGAATCGACGCGTCGAGTTATCACTGATACCGATAACTGAAGACAGCTGATAGAGAAAATACAGGGCCGGGGTTGATATCATTCGATCTATACCCCGGCCCTTAGCAGCTGTCGTATCCTGCCAGAAAAGATGAACAACATCAGGGCAGCGGCAATACCAATCCACAGGGTCGAGGTCAAAATACCCAGCAAAGTCGATTCGGCTATCGAAACGCCCTTTTCCAGGCCCGAGGCCAGTCCAAGTAACAACAGTGCAAAAACCAGGCGTTCGGACAGGCCCTGCAATGACAGGTAGGTTGCGCGCTGTGCACGCTGAATCCGTGGTGCAATTGCAGCCCTGACTGGTGCATGCACCAGTGCCATTGGAAAATTTCGCCCACAGACAAGCGCTAGTACAAGCGGACTGACCGCGATCGCCATAGCCGCGACGATACCGATTTGAATCAGCATCGCGACTGCAAGTACCCCTATCAACCCAAGTTTCGATTGCCACGCAATGCTGGCCCTGGCGCCGATCGCGCCACCAAACATGGAAATCGAAATCACCACACCCGATATCAGCGGTGCATAAGACGATGCGGCAAATACCGGAAGTTGCAGCAGCGTGATATAGGGTTGATAAAACTCGTACACGATATGGGCCAGCGCATATAGCACGATGACAACGAGAAAAATCCAGCCCAGCAAGGGTTCGCGAAGCTTGACCAAACAACTCAACACGACCCTGCCGAAGCTTTGCGGCAGTGCCGTGGTCTCATCGGCGTGCACCGGCTCCACAAAACGCCACACTAATAGCACCATAACAACCGCGCTGAGCAGTGAAAAAACATATGCCAGCCGCAGATCGATTAGACCCAGTGCACCACCTGACAAGGTTGCGATGGCCAACATAATCAAACCCCATTGCTCGGCGTTCGCTTCACGCCCGGCATACTCACTTTCACGACCAAGGGCTTTGAGCGAATCATAATGTAATGCCGTATCGGTACCCGACTGCATGGCTATCCCCGCCGCAAGCAGGAACTGGCCGGCAGCGAACCACCAGAAATCCCCACCGATGATGAAGCAACAGTATGATGCAACCAGTGCGCCGGCAGCTATCATCAGCGTCGTTCGCCGACCGATACGATCGGAAAAATAGCCCGATGGAACTTCCAGCACAAAAACAGACAGGTAGTAGACCGCGGAAAGCTGGATTACCTGGTCCAACGACAGGCTCTGGCTCATGTATAAAAAAAACACGGTTATCCAGGCATGCCCGTTGGACACGGCCAGAAACCAGGGATACAAACGAATATTGTTGTTCAAAGATGACAATTGTTTTGGCTCGAAATTAGCGCAGACAGCACGTCATAGCCGACCCAATATTAAACCAGCTTGCTTCTGTATAATGAACCGGATCAAAGTTAACACCGTCCAATGGCGCTCTCACAAAAAATCCCGGCTCACTAGTCGATGGTCAGGCTTTCACCACCTGATTCAATATGCAAGAACCGCTTGATTACTTTTTGAAATAACGGGGCAATCAGGATCAGCAATGTGACCAACATGATGGTAAGCGTGATCGGGCGCTCCCACAGAAAACTCAAACTGTCATCGTTGATTAGCAGTGCCCGCCGCAAATTATCTTCCATCATGCCACCCAGAATAAATCCGAGTAGCAGCGGCGCCATCGGAAAAGTCAGCAGGCGTAAAAAGATTGCCAGTGCGCAAATGCCGGCCATGATCAAAATGTCCATCGAATTGAACGACACCAGGTAAACACCGGTTATCGAAAACAAAAGGATCATCGGTACCAGAATCGGTTTGGGTATAATCAACAGTCGCGAAATGTAGGGAATAAGTGGCAAATTGAGTATTAACAGCACCACGTTACCGACATACATGGAGATGATGACCGACCAGAACACTTCGGGGTGGTCCACAAATAGCCTCGGGCCCGGTTGTATACCATAGGAAATCAAAGCGCCAAGCATGATAGCAGTGGTTCCCGAACCCGGAATACCGAGGGTCAGTAGCGGTACGAAGGAACCGGATGAGGCAGCGTTGTTGGCAGACTCGGGGGCGGCGAGTCCGCGCAGCGAACCCGTTCCGAATTCGTCTTTCTTGCCTCCCTTGGCCAGGTTACGATCAACCCCGTAAGCCAGGAAAGCGGCGATTGTGGCACCCGCACCCGGCAATACGCCCACTAAAAAGCCCAGTACCGAGGATCGCGCCACCGTCGGCGCAACTTCCTTGATTTCTTCCTTGCTCAGTTTCATGCTGCCGAGCCTGGTCATGTCCTGGGTTTCGGCACCCTCGTCGACACGCTCTAACACCGACATCATCGCTTCGGCGAGTGCAAAAGTTGCCATCGCCAGCAACAGGAAACTAATCCCGTCAAGCAGGTCGATCGAGCCAAAGGTAAAGCGCTCGACACCAGTCGCCCGATCGGTGCCCACAGTCGAAAGCATCAGGCCAAAAACAGTCATGATCAGGGCCTTGAGGACCTGCCCTTTACCGCTAAACGCGGCGACAGCCGAAAGTCCGAGCACCATCAAGGCAAAGTAATCGGCAGACTGAAAGCTGAGTGACACCTTGGCCAGTGTCGGCGCCGCCAACAGCAGGAAAATAGCGGATATGGTGCCTCCCGAAAATGAAGCGTATGCCGCCAGTGCAAGCGCTTTCCCCGCCTGCCCTTTCGCGGCCAGAGGGTAACCGTCAAACGCGGTGACAACGGTACCGGAACAGCCAGGCGCATTAATCAGAATTGACGAGGTCGAACCGCCAAATATCGCACCGTAGTAGACGCCTGCCATTAATATGATGCCAGAGGCAGGATCTATGCCGTAAGTGATTGGTATCATCAGTGCGATTGCGGAAACCGGGCCAAGCCCCGGCAGCATGCCGATGAAGGTTCCGACAAAACAACCCAGGATTACCATCATCAAATTGGTTGGTAATAACGCGGTCTGCAAGCCCGTGATAATGCCGTCCAACATATCTTTAGCTCCCGAAAATACGCCCGGGTGCCAGATAGATATCGAGCAACTGGGTTAAACCAAACCAGAATATGAAAACAAACGGGACTGCCACCAGCAGTAATATCTTGATTCGTTTCTCGCCAAGAATACGAAACCCGGCGATCAGGAACACGGTCGTTGAAATGAGAAAGCCCAACCAGTCAAGCGAAAACCCATAAAACAACGTTAGTAACATCAGCGCGATGACCGGCTTCCAGTTTAGATGCGCCAATCCTGAGCCAAATTCTTTGTGATCGCCGCTGATCAGTAGAAAGAGTGAGAATACGATACCCATCCCTGACAAAACATAAGGCAGGGTCTGCGCTGTCATCGGATCAAGTTCGTCGCCCGGGTAGAGTTTTATCTCGGAGGCCAAATAGCCATAAACGATTGAAATGAAAAGAAAAAACAGTGCACCAATCCGTTCTTTTGAAAGGGTCATAATTCGACTCCGATAAGTAGAGCAACCTGGCTCTTATACAATGCGATGGGTTTACAGAAATCCAAGCTCGCGCATTAAGTCGCCGACCTGTTTCTCCTGCTCTTCAAGGAAATTGTAGAACTCGTCACCCGGCTTGTAGACATTGACCCAGCCGTTGCGAGCACGTACGGTTTCCCATTCCGGGGTTTGGTACATTTTACCCAGTACATCGGCGTAAGCCTTGGCCTCGGCCTTGGAAAGCCCGGGAGCACCAAAAAAGCCACGCCAGTTGGCGAATACCGTCGGATTACCCATTTCAACGAGTGTCGGAACATCGGGCGCATCCTTGAGCCGCTCTGGTGCGGTGATGGCCAGAATGCGAACCTGGCCGGCCTTGCTCATTTCCAACGCCTCACCGAGGCCGGTAGACAGGAGCTGAGCTTCACCGGATAACAAACCTGCCATCGCCTTTCCGCCGGCATCATAAGGAATGTACCGCAGCGCTTTCGGGTCAAGGCCCTCAGCTTTGATTGCCGCTGCCGGAACCAGGTGATCCAGGCTGCCCTTGGACGAACCCCCGGCAAATTTCATCTTGCGAGGATTCTCTTTGAACCCAGCGACGACGTCTTTCCAACTTTTGATCGGGCTATCTGCGCGAACCACGAATGCACCATAATCGGCGATAGTTCCAGCCACAGGCGTCAAATCGCGAAACGATTGCGGGAACACCTTGGTTAAAGAACGCACCACGATGGGCGTTGAATTCACCATCAGGGTTCCCTTTTGCTGGTCCGCAGTCTCGATGATGTGCGCGATCGCTTTACCACCACCGCCACCGGAAAGGTTTTGGAAGGAAGCCGTACCGACCAGGCCGGATTTGGTTAAGGCTTCGCCGGTGCCACGAGCGGTGCCGTCCCAGCCACCACCGGCGCCACCCGGAATCAGAAAATGAATTGAATCAATCTCTGGCGCTGCATGGCCGGATGATGGA
>CALJYH010000081.1 GCA_937984095.1 uncultured Gammaproteobacteria bacterium
CCTTTCGAATCTCGACCTGAAACAAAAGGAGCCGCAAGTGCTGGTGCTGACGCCGACCCGTGAACTGGCGATACAGGTTGCCGAAGCCTTCAAGACCTACGCATCGCAGATAAAAACTTTTCACGTGTTGCCAGTCTACGGTGGGCAGGAATACGGAACCCAGCTGCGCGCACTACAACGCGGTGTGCATGTCATTGTCGGTACCCCGGGACGGGTCATGGATCATATGCGCCGCGGCAATATCAAACTCGATCGATTGAAAACCCTGGTGCTCGACGAAGCCGATGAAATGTTGCGCATGGGTTTCATCGACGATGTCGAGTGGGTGCTGGAGCAAACCCACAAACAGCGCCAGATTGCGCTGTTTTCGGCAACCATGCCGGCACCCATCCGTAAAATTACGCAGCGCTATTTGCGCAATCCTGCGGAAATCACGATCAAGGTCAAAACCACGACCGCGGAAACAATACGTCAGCGTTATTGGCCAGTAACCGGCACGCATAAGCTGGACGCGCTGACACGCATACTCGAAGCCGAAAGTTTCGATGCGATGCTGGTGTTTGTGCGCACCAAGACCGCGACACTCGAAGTTGCAGAAAAGCTTGAAGCGCGAGGTTATCGAGCCAGCGCTCTCAATGGTGACATCGCGCAGAAAAACCGCGAACGTATCATCACGCAGTTAAAAGCAGGCAAACTCGACATCCTGGTTGCGACCGATGTCGCGGCGCGCGGCCTCGACGTCGACAGGATCAGTCACGTCATCAACTATGATATTCCGCACGATACCGAAGCCTATGTGCATCGCATCGGGCGCACCGGGCGGGCGGGTCGCCAGGGCGACGCGATCCTGTTTGTCGCACCGCGTGAAAATCGGATGTTACAGGCAATCGAAAGGGCCACTCGCAAGGAAATCGAGCTAATGGAATTGCCTTCGACAGATATGGTCAACAACCGACGTATCGAGAAATTCAAACAACGCATCAGCGATACTATGGCCGAAGAAGACCTCAGTCTGTTCAAGGGACTGATTGAGCAGTATCAGCAGGAACAACAAGTCGACACGCTCGATATTGCCGCGGCACTTGCGAAACAGATGCAGGGAAGCGCACCATTCTTGTTATCCAGTAAGGCGGTTGGCAAAACTGCGCGTGAACCGGATAGAGGTGATTCCGCCGCTGGCAGAACGCCTCGCCGGGAGCAACCCCGAGATGCTTCAGAAGACGCGGCAAGACCGCGACGGGAGCAACAGCGATGCAGTGCCTCGGAGGGCTCAGGAAAGCCACGTCGGGACCAATCGGACCCGAGTGAGCAGACTATCGAAACGGGAATGGATCGCTTTCGTATTGAAGTCGGCCATCAACACAAGGTGAAACCCGGCAACATCGTCGGTGCGATCGCCAACGAAGCCGATATCGACAGCAAATACATTGGACGCATTAATATATTCGAGGACTATAGCCTCGTTGATCTACCCGAGAACATGCCAAAAGAATTACTACGCGAGCTGAAGAATGTCCGGGTAGCGGGTCAGCGTCTGAACATAACGCTGCTAAAAGGCAGAAAGAGAAATGACAGTTCCGGGCCGAGCGCTGAGAAACCTCAGCGTAGCAAGCCTAAAATCAGGCACCGGGATAAAAAGAACAAGGGCAAGCCCAAACGCGCGCGGCAGCGTTAAGAGTCACGGTGGCCTCGAGTGTGGTGACACTTGCTTGCCGATCTCAACTACCCCGGGCTTCCTTGCGGCAGTTCCTCGAGATCGGCAATTTGTGCCAGCGCATGATCCAGTAACAACTCTGCAATTACCCGACCCTTCGCAGGCGTAGCTAGTGTTGCCTGACCGAATACACCTGAACGCGACCACAGCCCCTGGCCTTTGCTGCGCGTCAATCTGCCTTCACCCTCGGCGCCATCGTCGAGCGCGAGGCTCATATCCACGACATCGGGTGCAATATGCAACATTAAAGAGGTTTCATGTTCATCGGCGTGCGACCCGTATTGCTGCTCGAGCAAATTTTCGGGCAACGATTTCAGCGCCTGGTCGATATTCAAATACTCCAGCGCGATGCCCTGATCCAGCAATTGTTTAGCCTCGGCGAGCGGGCACAGTGTCGACAATCCGGTATTAACAATATAAAAACGTGACAATCCAAAACTAGCCAGGCTAGTACAGGTATCGACGATAACATCGCGCGCGGTTTCGCTGCGTAAACTAATGGAACCTGGGTACTCGATGAACGCGGGATAATAAGACGCATTGATCAAGGGTGCGATGACCACCGGTAGTCGTTGCCTGATCTCCTCCGCCAACCAGGTTGCGATGATGGCATCGTTATTAAGCGGTAGATGCGGGCCATGTTCTTTCGCTGCCGCACCGAGGGGGATAACCATCACCGGATTGTTCACAAACCATTGCTCTGCTTCGATCCAGCTAAGCGTTTCAAGCTTGACTCCGCACTTCATCTTTTTCTATAACTGTCCGGGTTACCGAGTTGATTTAGCCCGATGATAACCTGTGGTAAAACTTAATACACATCGGTGATCAATGCGTTTATCCTGCCACGACTTATATCGATGGCTATGCAGGTGCTACCACCGGCCGTTCTCGATTAAGGTTGACAGGACAATTACAGAAATATGGATCAGAAAAGCTATTCAGCCTGGAATCCCGGTATCGAATCGGAAATACCCCCGGCCTATCGGGAGCTCGAAACTATTTATAATCCAGCGAACGTTTTCACCACGCTAGCAGAGGTAAACGAACTCTCGGCAGAAACCGGAATTAGCCCAGAGGAACTAATTAGCTTTCGACCACACCGACTGGTTTTGCACGAGTTGATCGTGCGGATTACGGCCGATATCGTTGTTCTTGAAGGTGAGTACGAGGAAGACCTCGGTATCAATTTTCGCACCATTGCCCGAAAAATTTTTAGCAAGTATGTCATTCCCAACCTGATGCAGATCGAGCATAGCTTTGAAACCATGCGTACTAAGGTCGAGGACATGACCCTGCAGGAACTCGAGACCGCGCTGATTCAAAAAACGCCATCGGCCAGCACAAAGCCTTCATTCTGGTCCCGTTTCTCGGCATCCAAACCAAAACCCTCAGCAGCACCGCAAAGCAGGCAGGAACGCGAGTTTGAGTTGATCAACAACTACAAGCAGCGCGGTCTCAACGCAGACGACAAATTATCGCAAGCCGTCTATCGTAGTTTGTATCGAGTCCTGGGGTCGATCGCGACGACTCGCGGCTTCGTTGGTAACGATCCTGGTTATCTTCAGAACATCTGTGTCAGGCATGCCTGCAATTATCTCGGTAGTCGAGAAATCGGCAGCAAGGTCGGTAAATTGGTAAACGAAGCCATTACCAACGAGGGATACGAGCGCATTGCCGATGCCGAGAAACCAATTTTAATCAGCCTCAAGGGCGCTTCGGCGGCCGGCAAGAGCTCGCTGCGACCAATGTTGAGCCAGATGATGGCCGAACTCGGCATCGAGGATCATGGTTACGGCACAATCAGCCCCGATATTTGGCGTCGCATGCTGCTTGACTACGATGCCCTGGGAGAAAGTTACAAATACGCCGGTCGATTTACCAGCCACGAAATCAATATTATCGACACCAAGCTCGACCATTACATTCGCGCCAAGGCGGAAAAGCGACATTCGATCCCACACCTGATGGTGGATCGCTTTCGTTTCGACAGCTTCGCCAGCGAAAAAATTACCAGCGTCCTGCACAAAACCTATGTGCGCTATATCGATACCATGTACATGTATTTTGTCATCACACCGCCGGAGGCAACCGTTGAACGCGGTTGGGAGCGCGGCCTGGTGCGCGGTCGTTACAAAGCTGTAGAAGATTTTCTTGGCCACTGCATCGAGGCCTACGCCGGAATGCCAAAACTCTTATTCAAGTGGCTCGCCAATGACAAGCCCAGGTATTTTTTCGAGTTTCTCGATAACAGTGTGCCGATGGGAACTTATCCCGAGCTTGTCGCGCGCGGTACCCAGGGCCAGATGCAGATTTACCGGATTCGCCCGTTGATCGATATCGACCGCTATCAACGCATTAACGTTCTCGCGACCAGTCCAGACCAGGTAGCCGCGCAGACCGAGCAATTGAAGGTCGAAAACAACCTCGGTTTTCTACGCCAGTGTATCGCGAAATTTAAACTGATCGAGTTTGTCGACGTGACAACAGACAATTGCTTCATGGCGATTCGTTCCGGCAGCTTCGAAGTAGTCGACACTGGGCTCTTCAAGCAAAACCTGGCCGATGACACCCTGCGCGATATAGTTGCATTGTTGGCGCCCAATTTGCTGCCCGGATAAAGCCTGGGCTAAACTTTCAGATAACCGGGAGATCAAAACTATGAGCAAAACCACGAGGGGTAGCTGCCTGTGCCAGGCGGTCAGCTACCAGTTTCACGGCCCCGAATACATTTTCCAGTACTGCCACTGCTCGCGCTGTCGCAAGTTCACCGGCAGCGCTTTCGCCAGCAATATCCTGATTGACCCAAAACAATTCGAATGGATTAGCGGCGAGGACCTGGTTGGTCAATTCGACCACCCGGAAGCAAAACATTTTGCCACATGCTTCTGCAAGCAATGTGGCTCTTCTCTACCCTGGCTCTCGCAAAGCGGCACCGCAATGATCATTCCGGCCGGCACACTGGATGAAGACCCCGGGATCAAACCCACGCAGAACATATTCTGGAAAGATCGCGCGCCCTGGTGCGCGTCGGTTGATGCGTTGCCGCAATACGATGAATTGCAGCCGCGCAAGGTAAAAGACTGACACTGGTGCTATGAGCAAGTACCTTAGCTGCGTATTGATAGCTGCCTGCCTGTTACTAGCGTTACGATCGGTGCAGGCAGCCTATCCCATCAACCCGATCCTGGTCGATGACTCGATTTATGTTTCTCAGCAGGGAATTTACAGGTTCGATCGCAACCAGTCCGAACCGCTCTGGTCAAGCCTGCAGGGTGTTGAAACCTTCGAGCCCGTAATTCACGAGGCGTTGCTACTGGTTGGTAGCACGCAGGGTTTGTATGCACTTGAGCTTGAAACCGGACGCATCGCCTGGCACATCGAGAAGCAGCACACGCTGTTCACACCGAGTATCTCTACCTGGGCATTTGCCGGAAGCCTGCAAGGTACTCTGTACGCGATCGATCCTGAGCATGGCGACATCATTTGGCGCAGTCAGTTTCCGGGGTGGATTTATTCGCCAGTGGTTAACGAGGCGACAACGCTGCTATGGACCGGAGGGCAGACCCACAAGATTTACGCCCTATCGGCGACAGAAGGTAGTGTAGAGCACAAAATTGCGACAACCCAGGAACTGGTCTTCAGCCCTGTCGATCTCGGTAATAACCAGATCGCGGTTAACCTGTTCGATGGCAACACACTTGTTATTGCAGCGCTAACCGGAAAAAAGGAGGGTGTACTAAAAGGTGACTCACAACCAATGGACGTTCTTCGTCGAGGCAATACCATTTACCGCAGTCATCGAGATGGAACGCTGAGCACTTTTGGTGAAACAAAACTGGAATTTAACTGGCGTAAATCGTTCGCAGCCCAGGATCTGACCCTGCATCCTTCTCGTCCTGGATATCTGTTACTAAGCGACCGTGATCGCAGCTTGATCCTGCTTGATCTGGTACGAGTCGATGACGCCTGTCACATGCAGCCTGATGGCCAATGGATTTTGCCGCTTCAGATCGATGCTAAGGAAATAATATTTTTTCGAAAATCGATGCAACCTCCCAGATTAACCCTTGTCCAATTTCAGGCACAGTGTAAATAAAAAAGGGGAATCCAAATGAAAACAATGAAAATGTTATGCCTCGGAGTTCTTGTATTTTTAACCGCGAGTGTCAACGCAGCAGCGCCTTTTGGAGGCGAAGAGGATGTCAACTATGCCAAGAATTTATGGCAGACCATGCTTGATGCCGGCTATGCCGGAAAGGATGGTTTGATGTCACGGCCGTATACTGGTCAACACCCACATGGCGCAATTCTGGACACTATCTCTGGAAAAATTGCGCTAGATGGAAAGCTGCATGACATTATCGTCAAGCGCAATTACGGCGGTGAGGGGGTCAGCATCGCCACCGTCGCCAATGATCCGGCGAAGTACCTGAAAGCCGTTACCGTAATGCTGAAGCGCCCGGGTTACGATCCCGAAACTAAAGACTGGTTCTGGGCCAAGTACAAGGCGGACGGTAGTATCGACACCAATCCAGAAGGTATGATGCTGGCGGGCAAGGTGGCCAAAGGTAAGCCAAAGGGTTGCATCGCCTGTCACACCGCGGCACCTGGCGGCGATATGATGTTTCTGCGTGACTAATCGATACTACGTTGTCATTCCCGACCGCATGCGGCCTACTTAGCGGCCCCCAGCGCACGCTGGGTTGACGTATCGGAATCCCGGTATTACACCATCGTTACAAGATCCCGGAACTGTGCAATGCGCATTCCGGGATGGCTTTTAGCTGATTCATTAACCACAAGCGCGCACCCCCGTTTCCGCGGGGGGTAACGTTTTCTAAAACAGATTCTGCTGCTGACGTGTAATTTCATCCATTGAAGAGCCAATCGCGTTCAAGATCGTATCTGCAATCGGCGTTAGTTGTTTGTCGACGATGTGCTCATAATCGAGCTTTGCATTCTGACACTCCAGGGTTTGTGCCCCGGCAACCGTAATCACATACTCAATCCAGCTGCGGTTGCGATAACGTGACGGTTGTTGGTTCTGCTTGAACTCAGCTTCCGCCTTGATCGCGGCCTGCGCATGCGGTGGAATATTTTTCTGGTACTCGGCAAGTTTCTTATGCAGCCGCTTACGATACACCAATTGCTGATCGAACCTGCCATTATAAAGATCCGCGACCGTCTGCCGGATATAATCAGCATATTCTTCACCATCAAAAATCAGCCGATACAGGGTTTGCTGAAATTCCCGGGCCAGCTCGGTCCAGTCGGTGCGCACTGTTTCAAGGCCCTTGTAAACAATTTTACGATTACCCTGCTCATCGTCGATAAGCCCGGCATAACGTTTCTTGCTGCCCTGCTCCGAACCGCGCATAGTTGGCATGAAGAACTGCCGGAAATGGGTCTCAAACTCCATTTCCAGACAGGATTCGATAGCGTACTCCTCTAGCAGATGATCGCACCAGTATCGATTAATCGTTGCAACCAGGTGGTTGCCGATATCAGCCGCAGCAAGATTGTCGCGCGCACCGTTTAAGGAAACGAAAACCGAATCGGTATCGCCGTAAATAACCTCGTAACCCTCTGCCTCGATGAGTTTGACGGTCTGGATAATGATGTCGTGTCCACGTTTAGTGATCGAACTGGTCAGGCGGGAATCGTGTAGCCGACAGCCTGAAGTGCCAAGCACGCCGTAAAATGAATTCATGATGATCTTGATTGCCTGCGATAAGGCGGCATTGCCGTCACGCTTGGCTTCGTCGCGTGCTGCCCACAGGCTTTCAATTATCTGCGGCAAAATGTGATCGTGCTTGTGAAAACTCGCCCCGTCATACCCCGGAACGACATCTTGCGGAGCTGCCCGTTTCGCAGCGATCCGCGCGTAGGGATCGACGCGGAAAGTCCGGATAATACTTGGGTACAGGCTTTTGTAATCGAGCACCAGTACCGAATCACGCAACCCGGGAGTCGAATCCATGACGTACCCTCCCGGTGCGCTCAGGTCGCCCTGGTAGTCGCCAATGTTCGGTGCAATGTATCCCTTGCGGTGCAAGCGCGGCAGGTAGAGATTGTCGAACGCCGCGACCGAGCCGCCCGCGCGATCCATTTCCAGGCCAGTAAGTCTGGCGCGTTCGATGGAAAACCCGACCAGCTCGGTTTTTTCAAAAATATCCCACACCAGTTGGCAATCTTCGAGGTTGTATGCAGCCAGGGTTTCTTTCTCCTGCTGAAACTGTCGCTTGATTTCCTTTGCCTTGTAAAGAGGGTCAGAGTGGGTCTTATCGTGAATCAATTTACCTCTACCCAGCAACTCCCGGGCTACCGACTCCAGGGCAAAGCTTGCGAAGTTGTAGGTGGCCGAGCGCAGCGTATCGATACCATCAAGCACCACCCTCCCAGGGATCAGTACGAAGTAGTGATTGCGATCAGCCTGGGATTGCCGCCATACCGGCAGCGCAGCCCCACGGCCTATGCTGAATGGCACTCCGAGCGCCTGTGACTTTTTCTGCAACAGCCTGAGGTCAAAATTGATCACGTTCCAACCGACCAGAATATCGGGATCGATGCGCTCGACCCATTCGATCCAACGCTGCAGCAAACTGGCTTCATCGGTGACATACTCGATAAAGTCGTTGTCCACTCCGTCACCGATTATCAGAACCCGGTTGGTGCTTGCAGTCACAAACGC
>CALJYH010000082.1 GCA_937984095.1 uncultured Gammaproteobacteria bacterium
GCCAGGGTAGCCGATTTTTACGAGAACGAGGTCGATAACGCGGTCGATGCGCTCACATCGCTGCTCGAACCACTTATTATGTCCGTACTCGGTGTCCTCATCGGTGGTTTGATCGTGGCGATGTACCTGCCTATCTTCAAACTGGGCGCCGTGGTCTAGGGATAGCTGCTTGCTCGACCTGTTCATTTCATTATTCGAACAGCAACAGGTTTTATACCTCGGCACTCTGTTTGTCGTCGGAGCGGTTGTCGGTAGTTTCCTGAATGTTGTCATTTACCGCCTGCCGGTAATGATGCAGCGTGAGTGGCGACACGACTGCCTCGAATTCCTGGAACAGCCCGCCGACTCCACGCCAGAAAAATTCAACCTGAATACCCCTCGCTCACGCTGTGGCGACTGTGGGCATCAAATCACGGCACTCGAAAACGTGCCGATGATCAGTTACCTGGTGCTGGGTGGCAAGTGTTCCGATTGCAAGGCCAGGATTTCGCTACAATATCCACTGGTCGAGCTATTTACCGCAATCGTTTCGGTCGTCGTCGGTTGGCATTTCGGCGTCAGCCTGCAAACACTCGCGGCCCTGTTCCTGTCCTGGTGCCTGATCGCCGCCAGTGGCATCGATATCGGTCACAAGTTACTTCCCGACAGCATCACGCTGCCGCTGTTGTGGCTCGGAATCCTGCTCTCACTATTCGATGTATTCATCGGTCTTGAAGCCAGCGTCATTGGCGTAATGGCTGGTTACATGAGCCTGTGGATCGTATTTATGCTGTTCAAAGTAGTGACGGGCAAGGAAGGCATGGGATACGGAGATTTCAAATTACTCGCCATGCTAGGTGCCTGGCTGGGATGGAAGCCGCTGTTCGTAGTGATCCTGACCTCTTCGCTGGTCGGCGCAACAGTCGGTATTACCCTGATCGTGCTCGGGAAAACCGAACGCAGCACCCAGATTCCATTCGGACCTTATCTCGCCGCGGCCGGGTGGATTACGTTAATGTGGGGCAATGAGTTAATGCGATTTTATTTTTCCCTGTTCGGACTTTAGTCACGCTAGCCCCATGTATGCAGTCGGCCTAACCGGTGGTATCGCATCAGGCAAGACCATGATCAGTAACCTGTTTGCCGAGCTTGGGGTTCCGATAATTGACACCGACGTTATCAGCCGCAAACTGCTTGAGCCCGGCGAGCTGGCCTACGACCAGGTTTGCGCTCATTTCGGCAACGATATATTAAACACGAACAACAATATCGACCGGGCAAGGCTACGCGAAATTATTTTTTCAGACCCTGCAGAAAAATCATGGCTCGAAACCATGTTGCATCCGCTAATTTATCAACGCAGTCACGATGCGGTGCTTGAACACTCACGCGCGAGCTATGTCATAGTAGTAATTCCCCTTTTGTTCGAAACAAATTTTCAATCACTGGCCGATCGTATTCTGGTGGTGGATTGCCCGGCCGAGCTCCAGGTAGAACGTCTCGTCAAACGAGACAATATCGACGAGTCGCTGGCGCGCAAGATGATGTCCCAGCAGCTAAGCAATTCTGAAAGACTGGCCAGGGCCCACGACATCATAAATAATGGCAGCGATGACATTGACCTCCGTTCCCAGGTTGCTGCCCTGCACCAAAGCTACCTGCAACGATCTGTAAGCTAAAAAAAATGCTCACATTTCGGTTAATACGGCATCGACATGTGGCACCTGTTTTCAGCTATACTTTAATTGTTTTGCAGATCTTCATGAGCGATGTCGCCTAGATACCAAATCTTCGAGCAGCCGTTAAACGAGCGTATCCGTATGTGCTTGCGTGTCGAAACCTTGATGAAACGGTTTCACTACTTCGCGGCATTAAAAGGTGACTGGAGTGCCTATAGCGCCTTGCTGACAATACTGGAGCTAACCGCACTACTGGAACGTGGCGATTTGAAACAGGAGCTGATGAAAGAACTGGAGCGTCAGCATGCTTCACTCAAGGCGCTGTCAAAACACCAGGGCATCGACCACTCCAAGCTGGACCTCATTCTAGGCAAACAGAAGCACTCTCTCGATCGACTGCATCAGCTTGACGGCAAATTGGGCGAACATCTTAAACGTGTTGATTTTTTACTCGGTATAAAACAACGTACCTCGATTCCGGGAGGCTCCTGCGATTTCGATCTGCCGCAACTGCGTTTCTGGCTCAATCAAACCCACGAAGAGCGTCTCACGGATTTGCATGAATGGGTTGCACCCTATATCAAATTGGAAGAAGTTATCGAATTGATCCTGACAACAATTCGCGACAGTGCTGCAGCTAAGCCAGTCGTAGCTGAAAAAGGTTTCTACCAACAATCGTTAGACACAAAGAGGTCAACACAATTGATTCGTATCAGTGTTGGCGCAAACGAATTGATTTATCCAGAAGTTAGCGCTGGAAAGCATCGCTACTCGGTGAGATTTATGCAAGTCAACCCTGGGGATACACTCGCTACCCAGGTCAAGGAAGACGTTAAGTTCCTGCTCTCACGCTGTTCTTTATAGCCCCAATAATCGGAATATCAGCCGGCGGAAAACGATAGTTATCGGCCTGGGTTATATCAATCCACATGATAGCCTGCTGTTCCCTGGGTTCAATTTCGCCCTGGTATTCGTCGACTAACCAGGTATCGAGTAAAATATTACGATCCGGATAACGGTAATATACCTGCATGAATGGTGATGCCCGGTTTGTCTGAATGTTGACTTCCTCGCGCAACTCTCGCCGCAGGCCCTGCCATGGCGATTCCTTCATTTCCAGCTTGCCCCCTGGAAACTCCCAGTAATCTTCCAGGTGTTTGCCCTTTTGGCGCTGTGTGATCAGAAACTGCTGCCGCTGCGGCTGTCTCCAGATTATCGCTGCAACCACATGGATGTGATCCTCGGCAATCGTGGTCGGGTTGATGATGGCCTTATTAGCTTCGGTATTCGGCATTAATCTTGACATAATCGTAAGACAAATCAGATGTCCAGACCCTGGCGGCTCCTCCTCCCTGGTTCAGATTAACCCGAATACTGATCTCCTCAGCAGTCATCGCAGCCTGCCCCTTTGTCTCGGTATACTCCGGATCTGGCAAACCCTGTCTCAGCAAACAGGTATCGCCAAGATAGAGATCGACCAGATCAATGTCGAGACTGTCAACTGGAGCCCGGCCGATTGCTGCCAGAATTCGCCCCCAATTGGGATCCGATGCAAACAGGGCCGTCTTGACCAGCGGCGAATGCGCAATAGAGTAGGCGACCTCTCTCGCATCGGCGACGCTTGGCGCCTGCTCGACCTCAATCTCAACGAATTTGGTTGCACCCTCGGCATCGCGAATAATCGCTTGCGCAAGTTGCTCAAAAATCTGTGTCAGTGCGACGACAAATTCGGTATTGCTGTTGGATACCCTGACACTGCTGGTACCTGTGGCAACCAGCACACAGGAATCGTTAGTCGATGTATCACCGTCTACCGTAATCGAGTTAAACGAGTTGGCGACCGCCTGTGCAAGTAAAAGCCGCAGTTCCTCTGGCTCGATCATCGCATCAGTCGCGACGTAACTCAGCATGGTTGCCATATCCGGTTTAATCATGCCGGAACCTTTCGATATCCCGGTTATCGATACCGGGCGACCATCGATAACAACCTGTTCGCTGCAGGCCTTGGGTAAGGTATCAGTGGTCATTATCGCCTCGGCTGCCTGCAGCCAGTTATCGGCCCGCAGGGATGCATACAAGGACGGAATTGCAGCGATTATTTTTGCAACGGGTAGCGGAGCGGCGATCACCCCGGTAGAGAATGGCAGTATGGCTTCGGGATTCACCTCGGCCTTTTCAGCGACAGCCATGCAGCTCTTGAGGGCAGCATCCATTCCATCAACACCGGTACCAGCGTTAGCGTTGCCGGAATTTATTAGCAGGTAGCGGGATCCCGGCAATTGCGCCAGATGCTGACGCGCAACCGTTACCGGTGCCGCACAGAAACGATTTCGGGTAAATACTGCCGCGACACTTGAACCATCTTCGATTTCGACCAGGGCAAGATCTTTAAGCCTGCTATCCTGCTTGATGCCGCTATGTGTTGCGGCCAGGCGAATACCTTCGATCGGATGCAGATTTCCCGGCGCTTTTAATCCCACGGCCATAATTGGTGATCTTACAGTTTACCGTGACATTGCTTGAACTTTTTGCCTGAACCACACCAACAGGGCTCATTACGTCCTACCTTACGTTCCTTGCGCACGTATGGCTGCTGTTGGTCTTCTTCCTGTTGACTGATATTAAGCGGATTCTGGGCACTGGCATGCTCCATTTTTATATCCTGATCAGGTTGGTGGCTTTGCTCCAGCGCTTCAACCTGTTCTTCGCCTCGAATCTGTACCCGGGTCAAAGCCTGGACCACTTCGTAGTTAATACCATCGAGCATATCGGTAAACATTTCGAACGATTCACGCTTGTATTCCTGAACCGGATTTTTTTGCGCGTAACCTCGCAGACCTATCCCCTGGCGCAGATAATCCATCGCCGCCAGGTGATCTTTCCAGTGTCGGTCGAGAATCATCAAGGTGATCTCTTTTTCAAGACGTACCAGTAGTTCTTCACCCAGCATATCTGCCTTGGCCTGGTAGGCCTGTTCAAACTGCTCTTGAATTCGTTCGTAAATGTCTTCATCGGTGATTTGGTCGTCGGTGTCGAGCCAGCTCTGAACTGGTAATTCAACCCCAAACTCACTCGTCATAATTTGTTCTAAACCGGCAATATCCCACTGCTCATCAATTGAATTCGGCGGGATATGGGCTCTAAATACTCCCTGCAGCACATCCTTGCGCATGTTGGCAATCGCTTCTGTGATGCTCTCGCTATGCAGCAGGTCATCACGCTGTTGGTAGATAACCTTGCGCTGGTCGTTGGCGACATCGTCATACTGTAAAAGTTGTTTTCGAATATCGAAGTTGTGGGCCTCGACCTTGCGCTGTGCATTTTCTATCGCCCGGCTAACCCAGGGATGCTCGATCGCTTCGCCCTCTTCCATGCCCAGTTTTTGCATGAGTCCCGCTACTTTTTCGGATGCGAATATGCGCATCAAGCTGTCTTCCATTGACAGGTAAAAGCGAGATGAACCGGGATCACCCTGACGCCCTGAGCGACCGCGCAGCTGGTTGTCGATGCGACGAGACTCGTGTCGCTCGGTGCCGATAATATGTAAGCCACCAGCCTCGATGACCTGGTCGTGCAGCTGTTGCCATTCGGTGTTCAGTTTGTTGCGTTGTTGTTCCTGATCTTCCGGGATATCTTTCAACTGAACTTCCAGGTTCCCACCCAGTACGATATCGGTACCGCGCCCTGCCATATTGGTAGCTATGGTAACTTTACCGGGCATGCCAGCATCGGCAATAACCATAGCTTCGCGCTCGTGCTGTTTCGCGTTCAGTATCTGGTGCTTGATCTTTACCTTGTCGAGTAACCCGGACAGGTACTCGGAAGTCTCAACCGAGGTGGTACCAACCAGCACCGGTTGACCACGACCGACACAGTCGCGGATGTCTTCGATAATCGAATCGTATTTTTCTCGCGCAGTAAGGTAAATCAGATCACCAAAATCTTCGCGGACCATTTGTTGATTGGTAGGCACCACGACGACTTCAAGGCCGTAAATTTGTTGGAACTCGAAGGCTTCAGTATCGGCAGTACCCGTCATCCCGGCAAGCTTGTTATAAAGTCTGAAGTAGTTTTGAAAAGTGATTGACGCAATGGTCTGGTTTTCTTGCTGAATACTGACGTTTTCCTTTGCCTCAATCGCCTGGTGTAAACCTTCCGACCAACGCCTGCCTGGCATCGTCCGCCCGGTAAATTCATCGACAATAACGATCGCGCCATCCTGGACAAGGTAATCTACATCTTTAGTGTAAATCGCATGTGCCCGCAGGCCGGCATTGAGATGATGCACAAGCGCAATATTGGCCGCATCATAAAGGCTTTCACCGTCTTTCAGCAGCCCTGTCTCGGTCATCAAACGCTCGGCAGTGTCATGGCCTGATTCGGTCAGGAATGCCTGCTTGGATTTTTCATCGACACTGTAATCACCAGGACCATCTTCGACCTCGACCCGGGTCAGGCTCGGTATTATCTTATTGATCCGGGTATACAGATCAGAGCTGTCGCTAGCCTGGCCGGATATAATTAGCGGCGTACGAGCCTCATCGATCAGGATCGAGTCAACCTCATCGACTATCGCGTAATTTAATTCCCGCTGAACCCGTTCTTCGAGTGCGAAACATAAATTGTCATGCATGTAGTCGAAACCAAACTGGTTGTTGGTACCGTAAGTGATATCTGCACCGTAGGAAGCGCGCTTGGTGTCATAATCCATGGTGCTCAAGACGACGCCCACGCTTAAGCCCAGAAAGTTATACAGGCTCCCCATCCATTCGGCATCACGCTCCGCCAGGTAATCGTTCACCGTTACTATATGGACACCCTTGCCGCTAAGCGCGTTGAGATAAGCTGGTAAAGTTGCGACCAGGGTTTTACCCTCGCCGGTACGCATTTCGGTGATCTGGTTATTGTGCAGAATCATTCCGCCGATCAGTTGTACGTCGTAATGTCGCATGCCAAGCGCGCGCACCGATGCTTCACGACACACCGCAAAGGCTTCGTCGAGCAGTTGTTCGAGCGTTTCCCCGTCTGCAAATCGCTGCTTTAGTTGTGCGGTTTTCTGTTGTAATTGCGCATCGTCGAGCGCCTGCATTTCCGGCTCGAACTGATTAACCTGAACAACGCGCTGCTTGAGTTTCTTGATTATTCGGTCGTTACGACTACCGAATAGTGTTCTTGTGATTTTAGACAACATCGTACGACTGCTTCGACAGGACTGCCTTAAGAGGTGGAGGTTACTTGAAAAGTTTCAAGCCAGAAGACGGAAAAACAGCACTCCCGATTAATTCGCTGCACGAATAAATCGTACCGGATTGGTCACACGTCCATTCTTGATGACTTCGAAGTGTACGTGTGGACCAGTGGAGCGGCCGGATGAGCCGATCTCGGCGATTTGGAAGCCTTTATCAACGGTGTCGCCGACCGATACCAGCAGGCGAGAATTGTGTCCATAGCGCGTTGTATAACCATTGCCATGCGCAATATCGATTACCTGGCCATAGCCGTAGCGTTTGCCCGCATAGGTAACAACACCCTTGGCGACCGCGATAACCGGCCCCCCAAGTTTACCCGCAAAGTCAATACCTTTGTGCATTTCACGCCGCCCCGAAAGCGGATGGGTGCGCATGCCGTAGTAAGAAGAAATCCAGCCCTTAACAATTGGACGGCCACTGGGCTGCACTTCTTTCTGCAGGTTTTCGTTTAGCACCAGGTTTTCGAGCACAACCAGTTGATTTTCGCGATTTTCAAGCGCGAAGCCTAGCTGATCGATAGCCTGTGATAATTCATCAGGCTCGAGTCCATTGTTGGTCAAGGCTTCGGGACCACCCAACGCCGGGGTATTCTCGAAATCAAATTCGCTCTTATCTATTCTGGCCATTTTTACCAACTTGCGCCCCAGGGCGTCCAGACGCATTACATGCGCCTGCAGTAAACCAATTCGTGAGGAAAGCGCATCGATATCCGCGTCGGCCTCTTCGCGGATATGATTAAGTTGTACCTGATGACGGTGCACATCCGTCTGCCATTCATCTATCAACGCCTGGTTATCCTGGCTCGGATTAAGCCTATAGCCGACATACACCGATCCAGCGACAACAAGTCCGACCATTCCAATCATCAGTAACAGATGCAGGGGTTTCGTGAGGTTTAACCCACAAATTTGACCCCTGCTCGATGAAAGAAAAAGTATATTCACGCTCTCACCTATACCGTCGCTTCTACCGGTTGGGCGTAAGATATCGGGGCCGTTGCGGCGTCTTCAAAGGTAACCTCTTCCCAGGCATCTACATCTTCCAGTAAGGTCAGCAACAAACGATTGTTCAACGCGTGTCCTGATTTGTAGCCCGAGAACGCACCGATCAGGCTGTGACCCAGCAGATAGAGATCCCCGATTGAATCAAGAATTTTATGCTTGACGAATTCGTTGTCATAACGCAATCCATCTTCATTCAAAACTCGATAATCATCGAGTACGATTGCATTGTCCTGGCTGCCACCCAGGGCTAGATTATTGGCGCGCAGAAACTCTATATCCTTTTGAAATCCGAAGGTTCTCGCCCGGCTTACTTCCTTGACGAAAGAGGTGGTGGAAAAGTTGATATGGCAGGTTTGTTTTTGCTTGGTAAATAACGGGTGGTCAAAATCGATTTCAAAGCTGACTTTAAAACCATTGAATGGTTTGAACTCGACCCACTTGTCACCCTCTTCAATTCGAACCTGCTTTTTGATTTTGATAAATTTCTTGGCCTGGTTCTGCTCGACGATTCCCGCCGACTGAATCAGAAACACAAACGGGCCTGAACTGCCATCCATGATCGGCACTTCTTCTGCGCTAAGATCGATGAAGGCATTGTCGATACCGAGGCCCGCAATCGCTGATAACAGATGTTCCACGGTTGAGATACGGACACCATTCTCCACCAGGGTAGTAGAAAGGTTGGTATCTCCTACTTTTTCCGGGCGAGCCAGTATTTCGACCGGAGTAGCCAGGTCAATTCGACGAAATCGGATGCCAGAATCGATCGGTGCGGGTCGCAATGTCAGATAGACCTTTTTCCCTGTATGCAAGCCAACGCCCATGGCGCGGATAACATTCTTTAACGTGCGCTGTTTAATCAATACCGCTTCCCAAAAAATAAATTAAAAATCAGATACTTGGCTTTGTTGGTTTTTATAACGCCAACGAACCGTTAATCATGGCCGATTTCAAACTGAAAATCAATCCAATTCAAGAGATAGTTCCAATAAATGGCTGAATTTCAGAGAGTTTCTATCTCAAATATTTCGAATTACATCACAGTAGACCAGCCACATTAATGCCGACCGTTTTGCCTGATTTTTCGCTTTTGTAACCCAAGTATATAGGAGTGTAGTAGATTTTCAGCATCTTCGTGAATTTCTCTAAAACTGCACCGGCATAGGTCGCGCTGCTTGGCAACAACCTCCAATACGACTGGAAAAATAAAATCTTCGCTAGGCAATCGAATGGTCGCCGCTGTTTGCGTTCCAACCGGAAAATTATGCGATCGAAACGCAACACCCGTACCACTGATATTGAGCGCGTGGAAGGCATTACCCATAATCGAAATGATTACCGGCCTGGAACGCTCTGGCGCAATTCGATAAGCCGCCCGATTATCGTCATGGCGCGAATCGAGTTCTACGTCAAATGTCTTTTTCTTTTTCCAGAACAAACTCTACTCTCCGATTTCTGGCCCTGTTTTCCAAACTATTATTCTCAACCAACGGTAAGTAATCCGCGTAACCGGTTGCAGTCATACGCTCGGGATCGATTCCCTGTTGGATAAAAAATCTCAATACCGTGGTTGCTCGTATCGCTGAGAGCTCCCAGTTGGAAGGAAACTGGGTCGTCTGGATATTGAGATCATCGGTATGGCCTCTGATTGCGATGCTGTAATCGGCGTAGTCTCTGAACATTTGCGCAAGATTGGCAAATATAAATCGGGCTCGGTCCTTGAGTACGACCTGCCCCGATTCAAACAGATAACGTCCGTCTATCTGCAAGTTTATTTGATCGCCATCGAAGGCCAGGTCCACGCCGTCTGCCAGATCGGTACTGCTTATCATACTTTCCAAATCGGCTACCAGTGCGGGTTTCATATTCTCTACCGGAACATTACCGGGGTTCATCCCAAGCATGTCTTCAATCGCTTTAAGCGGCTCCGGATTTCTGCCTTCGCGTTTAGCGAAATCGATGACGCTGATTTGATTACCATGCCCGTCAATCACCTGCACCGATTCGATCAGCTCTTTATAGGCCTCATCCTCGAAATCCGCGAGCGTGTATAACAAAATAAAAAATACCAGAATCAGGGTCATCATGTCGGCAAAGGTAACTACCCAGGCACTTCCACCCTCCTCATCTTCGAATGCCCCACTGAACGAACGCGCAGACATCAGATTCGCTGCCTCAGTTTTTGCATGGGTTTACGCTTTTTTGCCGGTACAAACGAAGACAGTTTTTCGTATACCGAAAGCGGATTGTTATCCTGCAGTATGCTGACCGCACCTTGAAAAATAATCTCGAAATTCATGACTTCAACTAACGTCCTGGAACGTAATTTTCCGGCAATAGGCAGGAATATGGCGGTCGATAACAGCGTGCCATAAAAGGTTGTTAACAGGGCAATAGCCATCGCAGGACCGAGGTTATCCGGGCTAGCCAGTAAGGAAAGCATCTGAATCAGGCCAATCAAAGTCCCCAACATCCCAAAAGACGGGGCATATAGTGCCATTTTGCGAAACACATCCTGTACGATGTAGTGGCGCATTTGCATGGATTCAATTTCGGTACGCATTGCCGAACGCAGGGTCTCCTCATCGGCGGCATCGGCAATCAGTGTGCAGACTCTTTTCAGAAAGGGCGTTTTGGTTTTAACATCCATCAGGCTTAGCAGACCCTTGCGTCTGCTGATGGTGCCAAGCTTGATCATCGTATTGATCAGCTCCTGTGAATCCTGCTTGGGCGAGGAGAATACAAAATAGGCGCTCCTGAACGCGGTCAGTACATCCCTGAACTGAAATGTCAGCAGAGTTGCGGCCATGGTTCCCCCCATGACGATCATAACTCCGGGCACGTTGAAAAAATTGTGCATGTCCCCGCCCAGTATGATTGCAGCGACAATCAGACCGATACCCGAAATAATGCCGATTAGGGAAGCGAGATCCATAGAAAACCTGGTTATTTATTAATACAGTGTCGGGCCTGTTTATCGGCCAAAAACAAAGAATCTTTAAACCTATAGGTAAATTTCGCTGTTCAGCAACCGGCCTTGAGACCACATTATTTGAAAACCCGTCGATGCGATGCTTTTGCGTTAGCTGGAGAACAGGAAAGTTACAGCTCGGGACCGGAACCCGGATGAATCAATCGAGATTATCAACCATGCGCTCGACCAGGTTGAAAATTCAACTACGACAATCGAGTATTAAGAAGAATTTATCGGCGAATCCAGCATTAAAAATTATCAAACAGGGAAGTAAAACCCCGAATTTTATGCCTCATTTACAGATCAGGTACTCACGATAATATTTAAGCTCCTCAATCGATTCGAGGATATCGTCGAGTGCGAGATGCGCGCCTTTTTTAACGAATCCCCCAATCAGCTCAGGTTTCCACAAACGTGTTAATTCCTTCAACGTGCTCACATCCAGATTACGGTAGTGGAAAAAAGTTTCCAGTTCTGGCATCAGGCGCGCCATGAAGCGCCTATCCTGGCAGATACTATTGCCGCACATGGGAGATTTCCCCGGGGCAACATATTGACGCAAAAACTCCAGGGTTTCTCGCTCGGCGTCTTCTGCAGTGGCCGTACTTTGGCTAACACGACTGGTCAATCCGGAGTCACCGTGGTGACTCGTATTCCAGGCATCCATCGCGTTCATGATCTCGTCCGGTTGATGAATTGCAATCACAGGACCTTGCGCAAGGATGGCCAGATTTGAGTCCGTCACCACCGTCGCTATTTCGATAATCTGATCATTTTGGGTATCCAGGCCGGTCATTTCAAGATCGATCCAAATCAGGTTATTGTCGTCCATTCGTATCAAACTCCCCGGGCTTCACGTATTTCTAATATGCGCTAAACTATAGCAAGTTTTTAGCCCCTGGTTGATACATGCATTTATTCACCACAGTATTTTTAAGCTTTGTTGCCGCATCGGTACTGGTTCGCCTATGGCTGAGTCAACGACAGATCAGTCATATCCAGGCCCACTACGCCAGGGTTCCCGAAGCATTCGCTGACAGAATCGACCTCAAAGATCACCACCGTGCGGCAGACTACAGCTGCACCAAGTTGCGCGTGGGCAGAATAATGCTGGCATGGGAGACCCTTTGGTTACTTGTCTGGACCATTGGTGGCGGATTAAATCTGGTTGACCAATGGTGGTCAGGGTATGGATATTCTGCGCTAGTCACAGGTATCGCATTCATTTTTTCTGTGAGCGTGATTTCCGCAATCCTGAGTTTACCGTTTTCGCTTTACCAGACTTTTATCACCGAGGAGCGTTTCGGGTTTAACCACACCACCATAAAAACCTGGGTGCTGGACCTCGTAAAAACTACTTTGTTGATAATCATAATCGGCGTACCCCTGGTGGCCGCAATCTTATGGCTGATGAACCAGGCAGGTGAGAGCTGGTGGATTTATGCCTGGCTGTTATGGGTGAGCTTCAGTTTAATCATGATCTGGGCCTACCCGGCATTTATCGCTCCCATTTTTAATAAATTCAGCCAGCTGGAAGACGCATCAATGCGCACCCGCATCGAGGAATTGCTTAGTCGTTGCGGCTTTCAAAGCCAGGGCGTCTTCGTGGTTGATGGCTCACGCCGTTCGTCACATGGCAATGCCTACTTCACTGGTTTCGGTAAGAACAAGCGCATTGTCTTCTACGATACCTTGCTCGAATCCTTGTCGGAGGAAGAGGTAGAGGCTGTGCTGGCACACGAACTGGGACACTTCAAACGCAATCACATCAAGAAATCGCTACTGCTTTCGAGTGCAATTTCGTTCGCAGGGTTCGCGCTGTTGGCCTGGTTGATGCGCTCCGAATGGTTTTACAGTTCACTCGGAGTAGAAACCACCTCGACCCACACAGCACTGATTCTTTTCATGATGATTATGCCGGTGTTTACCTATTTCGTGAGCCCGCTATTCTCAGCCCTGTCGCGTAAACACGAATTTGAGGCCGATGAATTTGCACATTCGAACAGCAACTACAAGGCATTAATTTCAGCATTGGTCAATCTCTATCGCGATAACGCCAGTACACTGACACCCGATCCGATCCATTCAATGTTCTATGATTCGCATCCGCCGGCGACGATTCGAATCAATCACCTGGAAGCCATAGCATCCGGAGGATCGTCAGATTAATCGAAAAAGCCGCAGCGCCTGTTAGCCGTTATGAGAAAACAATTGCATGGCGAAACGCAGACTTAGTGAGCAGCAAAAGAATCGTATTAAGGCCGCTCAACTAGAGGTTTCGGCAAGCGCTGAGCATCAGCACGGCACAGTCGTCTCACACCAGGGTGGCCGCATCCTGGTAGAGTTCGAATCGGGCGTTACTGTCGATTGCAAGATCAAGTCAAATCTCGGCGCTATTGTCTGCGGTGACCGGGTTGCTATCGAAACCACCGCAAATCAGGAACATCGCGTCCTCGCAATTTTGTCACGCAATAACCTACTACAGCGTATCGACGGTTTCGGACAGGTTCGAGCCGTCGCCGCCAACATCAACCAGTTGTTTGTTTGTCTTGCAGTTTCGCCCGAACCCAACCTTTTCCTGCTCGACCAGTACCTGCTATCAGCAGAACAACAGCATATCGAAGCCTGTATCCTGCTAAATAAAATTGATCTGCTGAATGGCGCGGATGATCCTTTTAAACTGACGAGCATCTACATGCCCCTGGGTTACAAACTGGTAAATACAAGTGTAAAAACCGGTCAGGGGATGGATGAATTTACGGCTTTATTACCCGGCCAGGTTTCAGTACTAAGCGGGGTATCCGGTGTTGGCAAGTCATCACTAACAAAGTGGCTGTTACCCGATGCAGAAATCAAAATCGCGAGCATTTCCGAGACGAATGAAGAAGGACGCCATACCACACGTGCCAGTCGACTTTACCATTTACCCTCAGGAGGGGATTTGATCGATACTCCAGGGATACGGGGCTTCAATCCATTCGTCGATAAAGACAGGCCCCTCGCAAATGGTTTCAGGGAGATTTCAGAATATTCCGTAAACTGCCGTTTTCATAATTGCCTGCATCTCAATGAGCCCAAATGCGCCGTAATCGAAGCGGTCGAGAGCGGGCAAATAACAAAATCACGATACCTGCATTACGTGAAAATGCAGGGCCAGATCAACGCTGTTTAACCTGCCGAAATCCCGCGCAGCTGCCTGCCGCCGACCAAATGCAAGTGCAGATGGAATACCTCCTGGCAGCCGTGGCGATTACAGTTAATCACAAGTCGGTATCCATCTTCGGCGATACCTTCGTCAGCGGCAATCTGTTGTGCTGTTAGTACCATTTTACCGATCAATTCCGCCTGTTCAGGCTGGATATCGTTAACGGTTGCAATCTCAACTTTAGGAACGATCAGGACGTGAACCGGCGCCTGCGGATTAATATCACGAAAAGCGATGATTTCATCGTTTTCGTAGACTATATCAGCCGGTAGCTCGTGGTTAATTATCTTGGAAAATATGGTTTCGGACATTATTCCTCCCCTCCGTTTGCGCTAACTACTAATCAATTTTCTGCCGACCTGAAAGCGCTTTCGACAAGGTGCCACTGTCGACAAACTCAAGTTCGCCACCTATCGGAATACCGCGAGCAAGTCGACTGCTCCTGATCCCGTGCCTGGCAGCGCAATCAGCGATATATTGTGCAGTGATATCGCCTTCCACCGTGGCACTCGTAGCAAGGATCACTTCCTGGGTGCCTCCCTCGCTAAGCTGATTCTCAAGTTCGTCAAGACCCAATTGTCCAGGTCCATAACCGTCCAGGGGTGAAAGTCGACCCAATAATACAAAATATCGGCCCCGATAGGCCGCCGACGACTCCACCGCTAAAACGTCAGCAGGAGTCTCAACAACACACACCGTTCCCTGGTCACGCCCCGTATCACGGCAGATTTCGCAAACCTCGTCGTCAGAAAAATTGCGACAGCGTTGGCAGTGTTTAACAGTATCAATAGCATTTGAAATCGCAGCCGAAATACGCCTTGCACCCTCCTGTTCCCGCTCTAGCAAATGCAAAGCCATACGCTGCGCAGACTTCTGGCCTACTCCAGGCAAGCATTTCAGCGACGTAATTAGTTCGTCCAGGCTAGGAGATGACATTGAACTAGAACGGCAATTTGAAACCGGGAGGTAAATTCAATCCCGCCGTCATTTCCTGCATCGCGGCCTGATTTGATTTCTCAACTTTATGGACCGCATCGTTGACGGCAGCCGCTATTAGATCCTCAAGCATTTCAACGTCTTCATCCACCAGGCTGGGATCAATGGTGACACGATTGACCTCATGAGTGCCACGCATAACGACTGAAACCATGCCGCCACCCGCCTCGCCGATGACTTCTTTTTTCGCCAGCTCAGCCTGCGCTTTCTGCATATTTTCCTGCATTTCCTGCGCCTTCTTCATCATATCTCCGAGCGCACCTTTCATTACATCACCTCATTACTAACGATTGTTTTCGATCTTAACCACACTTGCTTCATCGAGCTCGGCGGAAAAGGCATGCTGCAATTTTTTAACCAGCTTTTCATCCCTTATTGCATCAATCGCCATAAGACGCTCCTGTTGCTGGCGTTGTATTTTCGCCTGTAAAGGGGTCTGACCCCCGGCTACTCCTGTTGCGACCAGGTCCAGATGCAATGATACCCCAAGTTCTTGCTCCAGGGCCTGCGTAATTTCGACCTTTATCAGGTCGTTTACAAGCTCATGTATTTCCGGCTGCAGCTGCAGTTGTAAACGACCATCCCGATAATATTCGAGCAGACTATTGGCAACGATTTCCTGTGCCAACCCTGTTAATCCAAGTTCGTAAACCAGCTCCGACCAGTTGAGCGGCTCGGTAGCAGTCGAAGCGGTTTGTATATGATTACCTGTGTTGGTAACCGGCGGTGAGTAAATCTGATTGCTTTCTTCCAGTTCAGGTTCAGGTTCAGGTGATGTTTGCGAGGGCTCCTCGGTGCTTAGCACAGCTTTTGATTCAGGCTTTTTTTTTAACTCGATCGTCTCGTTTTGGGTTTCGGATTGGGGTGAAAAAGCCAGTAAACGCAACATCAACATTTCAAAACCAGACGCCTCATCGGGGCAGATCAATAAATCCTGGCGCCCTTGCAAAAGTATCTGGTAATAGAGCTGAACCTCCTCAGGAGACCAGTATGCACTGAACTTCTGCAACAATGCCTCATCGAATTCGTCTTCGTTTACCAGTTTCGGATCACTCTGGTATAACGCAATCTGCTGTAACAGCGTAATCATCTCGGCACAAACGCGTTGATAGTCCGGATTATGTTCAATGACTGCACGCGCTTCATTCAGCAGCCCTGCCGCCTGCTGATCATATAAAGAGTTAAATAGCCGTACCAGGTAATCACGTGATATTGAACCCAGCATCGATTCGACCGCTTGCTGTCGCACCGCGCCGCCGCCATAGCCGATCGCCTGATCGAGTAAGCTGAGCGCGTCACGCATACTACCATCAGCGGCACTGGCAAGCTGAGTTAGCGCAGTTGTGTCCGATTCCACTTTTTCCTGTTCTGTCAGGAACTGCAATTGTGAAAGTATCTGCGATTTCGACATGCGCTTTAAATTGAATTGCAGGCACCGGGACAACACGGTTACCGGGACTTTTTGAGGATCGGTGGTCGCCAGCAAGAATTTAATATGCGGGGGTGGTTCCTCGAGGGTTTTTAACAGCGCATTGAAGCTATGCTTGGACAGCATATGGACTTCATCGATCAGGTAGATCTTGAAGCGTCCACGAGTCGGGGCATACTGTACGTTGTCGAGTAGTTCCCGCATGTCCTCGACCCCAGTGCGCGATGCTGCATCGATCTCGATCAGATCGACGCTACGTCCCTCGTCAATTTCAATACAGGAAGAGCAACTCCCACAAGGTTCAGAGCTAATACCATGCTCGCAGTTCAGCGACTTTGCAAAAATTCTCGCAATCGTCGTCTTACCAACGCCACGAGTTCCGGTGAACAGGTAAGCATGATGCAATCGATTACTGTCGAGAGCATTTACCAATGCCTGCAACACATGTTCCTGGCCGACCATTTGCTTGAAATTAGCCGGACGCCATTTGCGTGCTAGTACCTGGTAACTCATTCGGATTTCGTGGTAGCCGGGCTTTTCATTGAGAAACTGGAGGCGACCTGATTCAGCACACCGCCGCACCCAATGTCACTGCTACCGTTGCTCCCTTCCGGGCCTGGCGGGATTTACAGATAATTGTCACGAAGGGACCGAAGCAGGTCACCATTGCAAGAGCGAGAGTGTATAGTGAAGACCGGTAGGTTTTCAAGGCGCTATTGTCGGGATTTGCTTGTCATGCGCTGGAATTAACCCGAGAATAAGGCCGCTAGCCGTACCGAGCAGAGACCCCCGACATGGGCAAGAAAAAAAACAAGACTCCCGACAACACGATCGCGCTCAACCGCATCGCACGGCATGATTATTTCATCGAAGATGAAATCGAGGTTGGCATGGTTCTCGAGGGCTGGGAAGTCAAAAGCTTACGTGCCGGAAATCTGCAGTTGAGGGAAACCTACGTAATGCTTAAAAACGGTGAGCTCTGGTTAATAGGTGCCCATATAAGTCCGCTCAACAGCGCTTCCTCACATGTCACCCCCAATCCCACGCGCACGCGCAAATTACTGGCTCATCGCAATGAAATTGATCGCCTGGTCGGCATGGTGGAACGTAAGGGCTATACCCTGGTAGCGCTTTCAGCCTACTGGATCAGAGGCCGCGCCAAGCTGAAAATCGGCATCGCCAAAGGCAAGAAGGCCCACGACAAGCGTGCCAGCATCAAGGACCGCGATTGGAAACGCGACCAGGCCCGCATCCTCAAACCCTCCTAACCCAAAACCATTTACGCAGAATCCAACCTGCGGCATAGACATTGGGACTTCTTTGCGGGAACGCCGTACCGATGCGTCGGACCGATACATCCATGTAGGCTCGCGCGCAACATCCCTGTTGCGCAGCGTCCCGCAAAGAAGTCCTAATGTCCATGCCTTGAGATCGAGCTACCTCAGGAGAATGTGTGCAAAAGTGTTAGAGAGGCAACCGAGGGAACTCCTCGCGACGTAAAGACTGGGTGCTGAAAAGGCAACGATTTTGAAGGGTCAGGCCACCCAGTCAGTCGCGAGGAGTTCCTTCGATTGCCGCTTTGTAGAAAAGCAAGAATCTTGGATAACGCTTGTGGTGTTACTTCCAGGCGGGGTCGTCGTGTTGGGTTGCGAGAAACTCGATGTATTCGCGATTGGCTAGCTGAGCAGCTTCGTCAACTTGCCACAATGGCAACGGCTGTCCGGATTCAATGCGTCGCACTTCGGTCTGCTCGGGAGCCGTATCTGCACCCTGCTCTGCTTCCAGTCCAAGACTGGTTTGGCCACCGGTCATCGCAAGATAAACATCAGCAAGAATACGCGCATCGAGCAGGGCACCGTGCAGGCTGCGATTGCTATTGTCTATGCCATACCGCTTACACAATGCATCAAGATTATTTTTCTGCCCAGGATGCTTCTGGCGAGCCAGCAATAGCGTATCGAGAATGCTGCAGCTCTGCTGTAATTCTGCCAATGGTGGTTCGAGCAGTAACAACTCGTGATTCAGAAAACCGATGTCAAAAGGTGCATTGTGAATCACGAGTTCGGCTCCTGCGACATAATTACAAAAATCTTCGGCAAGCTCGGCAAAGCGCTGCTTGTCCTGCAGAAACTCAGTGCTTATTCCATGTACCTCGAATGCCCCGCTATCGATTTCGCGGTCAGGATTGATGTAGTAATGCCAGTGATTTCCGGTAACACGCCTGTTTACCAGCTCGATACACCCGATTTCAATAATGCGGTGCCCCTGACTGACCTCGAGCCCGGTTGTTTCCGTGTCCAGCACTATCTGTCTCATGCCATTGTCTCTGCATCTATAGCTGCATTTGCAAGTTGGTCGGCGAATTCATTATCTTCGATACCAGAATGGCCCTTGACCCAGTTCCAGTCAATCTCATGACCTGTGACTTCTTCGTCTAACTGTTGCCAGAGATCAATATTCTTAACGGGTTTTTTGGCGGCAGTTTTCCATCCATTGCGTTTCCAGTTGCTCAACCATTCGGTAACTCCCTGCATAACATACTTCGAATCGGTGTGCAGTTCGATATCGCAGGAACGGGTAAGCGCCCTGAGTCCCTCGATCACGGCAGTTAGTTCCATCCGATTATTGGTTGTCTCGGGATCGAAGCCGTTCATGGTTTTCAGGTTTCCCTGATAACGCAATACAACCCCCCACCCTCCGGGACCGGGATTACCGCGGCAGGCTCCGTCAGTATAAATAACTACCTTGACACTCATAGCAACTTAGCGGTCATACCTCATGCCTCTGCCGACACTTGGACGCGCAACCTTGCCCGCAAGTAACTTGCGTGTAACCCAGCGATGGCGTACCGGGGTCAAAGGCGAAATACTCTTGCTGTAAACCAGCAAATTAAGCGCTCCCAGCACTGGCAACCATTTCCGGGTACCTTTCTCGAGCCAACTCAAATGGCGTGTTATCGACGCCTTTTGAATGGGTGGTAAGTATCCAACGCGATGGTGGCAGAGTTGATCGAAACCAAGCAAACGCATCCAGTCATCGATTCGTTTGGCAGTATAAAAATGGCCATTAAAAGGAACGTGTTCTAGCCAGCCCTGGAAAAAATGACGCAGTCCCCATAGCGATGCTGGATTAAAATCGATTATCACCAGTTTTCCTTCCGGTATCAAAATTCGAAATGCCTCGCGTAAAACAGCATGCGGCTCACCTGTGTTAGACAGATGGTGCATCAAAATTACCAGATCGACACTGTCCGATGCGATCGGCAGCATCGAGGGAGTCGCCCGAATTTCGGCTTCAGAATCGAGATCATTCAGCGTGAATTGATGTTTCACACGGCAACTTTCCTGTAATTCTCGGGATAATCCGGTGCATCCGATCTGCAGCGAATAGTAACCGAATGTTGTTGCCAGTAGCGGGCTTATCTTATCTGTGAGTTCGTTGAGCAGATTCCGCCCTGTTTCACTCAAATACCAGTCATCAATATTCGTAAAACATTTACTTTCAGTAGTTTGTCGCCAAAATCTCATTTGAAACTTATTAATCCGAAGGTACAATTGATTATTCTAGTCTCTTAGCCTATACCTTACTAATGTTTCTCGAGCAAAAGCCCCTGCATGGGGATCGGATTATACTGGTCGCGCTATTGATAGCGCTGCTAGTAGCGGGTTGCACCAACCTGGGGCACGGTACTTCGCTTGATAATACGCAGACAGTATCCGTCGCGACACCCGTTGTTAGCACTGATATTAGCGGCACCCAAAGACCCCAAATTGCCGCACATCAAACTGATTCATACGATACAGCTGATATTGCCAGGCCAGAACAAGATTACTCAGCGCTAGATTTCGAGACCGAGCTTCAGGTGGCGCAGGCTGAAAAGGCAACCGCGACACAGGCGATGGCGACGCAGGCGGCGGCAACGCAGGCGATGGCAACGCAGGCGAAGGAAAATCAACTGCTTGCAGAGACACAGGCAGTTGCCGCAATCAAAGCCTCGCTACTAGAGACTCGCAGAAATGACAACGCCTGGTACCGATTGCAACAAGGCATGCAATTGAACGCCGTTGATAACCAACGGGTACGCGTCCAATTGAAATGGTTTCTCGACCACCCCGGCTACCTGCAACGCGTAATGGAAAGAGCGCGTCCAATTTTACCGTTTGTACTTGACGAGCTTGAAAGTCGAAACCTGCCGAGTGAGTTAGCACTACTGCCCATCGTGGAATCTGCTTATCAGGCTTTTGCATACTCGCACGGACGTGCTTCAGGAATGTGGCAAATCATCCCATCGACGGGTCGTTTCCTGGGACTCAAACAGAACTGGTGGTACGACGGTCGTCGAGACATTATCGAATCAACCCATGCTGCGATTTCATATCTTGACAGCCTGGCGCAACAGTTCGATGGAGACTGGGAACTGGCACTTGCGGCTTACAACGCGGGTCCCGGAAAAATTCGTAATGCCGTTCGTTACAACAAGAAACGTAAACGCAAAACCGATTTCTGGCATTTGACAAAAATCCGCAATGAAACCCGGGCTTACGTTCCCAAACTATTTGCGCTCAGGGAACTGTTTGCCAATCCAGAAAAATATCAGCTCGATTTGATTCCGGTTAATAACCAAGTTAGCTATGAGATTGTCGAACTGGACGGCCAGATAGACCTGGCGCTCGCCGCCGATCTCGCCGGCATAACAGTTAACCAGCTCTATCAACTCAATCCAGCATTCAATCGCTGGGCGACCGCGCCCAAGGGTCCACACAGGCTGCTCTTACCTCGCGAAAAAGCCGAACAATTTAAACTTGCCGTGGCCAAGGTCCCACCCAGTAAACGCATCAACTGGGTGCGCCACAAAATAAGAAATGGGGAAACCCTGAGCCATATTTCGAGAAAGTATCGCACTACCGTCGGTGTGATCAAGAAAGTCAATAATATCCGTGGCAACCAGATACGTGCTGGCAAGTATTTAATGGTTCCAACCGCAACCAAATCATTAAATACCTACACGCTTAGCGAAAACTCACGCAAAGCGGCCATACAAAATACTAACCGCTCGGGCACGAAGCGTATCCATACTGTTCGGCCAGGCCAGAGCCTTTGGAGTATATCGAGGAATTACAATGTTACTACTCGGGCGCTTGCCAAGTGGAATGGGATCGCGCCGATCGACACGCTCAGTGTCGGCCAGAAGTTAGTGGTGTGGACACGAGCTAGCCTCACGCAAACTGTCAGCATCAATCAAACCAGACCAAGTAATGCGCTGCATACGCTGCGCTATACAGTCAGAAAGGGAGACTCGCTCTACCTTATTGCAAATCGGTTCAACATTCGCGTTGCCGATATCAAACGCTGGAATCGGGTCGGCAAGTACCTGCATCCCGGGCAGAAACTTAAGCTCTACGTCGACATAACCAGCCAGTCAAGCTAACGCAATCGGGTCTGTGACGCGGCTTCGAAATTTTGCGGACAAAAGTTGCTTTATCCGGTACCACAAGCCAAAATAGCCGCTAATTAATGCCACTCGCAATGGATTTCCGAATACGTCATGAGCCTTGAAATTGATCCCAAACAAATCAAATCTCTATCACCGATCAATTCTCTGAATCCTGAAAATGCTCAAGAATTAATTAACAAAATATCGGCAGTCTCGGTACAACCTGGCCACTATGTATTCAAGAAAGGGGATACGGACAAGTTCCATATATATCTATTGAAAGGTGAAATTGAGCTGGTTGACGATAAAAAGGTCGTCAAGGTGATCAAGACCGGTTCCACCGATGGTTTGCAACCACTGGCACACGGATTTCCGCGACCGCTCTCCGCGCGCGCGAAATCAGCGGCAGTCATTACCAAGATCAACAGTGATATGCTCGATATCATGCTGACCTGGGATCAGACAGGGAGCTATACGGTCGAAGGGGTTGACGAAGAAGAAGATGATGATGCAACCGACTGGATGACTCGCATTTTACAAACCCGGGCTTTTCACCGCATTCCTCCAGCCAACATTCAGGCGATGTTTATGCGCATGGAGTCAGTCAGCTTCAAGCCCGGTGAAAAAGTGATCGAGCAGAATGCAGAAGGCGATTATTTTTACATCATAAAAGAAGGACGTTGCCTGGTTACGCGCGCAACACCAGCCAATCCAAACGGAGTAAAACTCGCCACTCTTTCGGTTGGCGATAGTTTTGGTGAAGAGGCGTTGATTTCCGATAGCAAGCGCAATGCTACCATTACCATGCTTTCCGAAGGTCAATTGATGCGTCTCAACAAGGAAGACTTCAATTCCCTGTTAAACGAGCCGCTGCTTAACTGGGTTGATTATGCCGAGGCCAAGAATCTGGTTGAGGCTGGTGCCGTATGGTTTGACGTCCGCTTACCGACAGAACACAAGGCCAATCACATCAAGGGCAGTATTAATATTCCCCTTATATTCCTGCGCATGAAAGCCAACTCGCTCGATGCAAAGAAAAAGTACGTGATTTACTGCGATACTGGTCGCCGCAGTTCAGCGGCTTCATTTCTGTTGAACGAAAAAGATATCGAGTCTTACGTGTTGAAAGATGGAGTCGACACTGCCGACCCTGGCGACCTGGAAAGCGTCTAGCCGGAATAATTCGGTATCTTAGTCTCGTCGGTTTCGTCAATTCAAATAGTATAAGCAATCATCTTTTTGGGCCTTAACACTGGTAAAAGAGGGTCTACGACCTTATAGTTATTCGTCATCGCGATGCCATCGGACGCCGGGGAGGTTAAGAGTTGTTAACCAGTTCAGGGTAATCGCTTAAACTTAGAAGTATTATCCGATTTGGATTCAGGATTTATTCAGTCGCACGCCCTGCTGTAGCCCGCGAGAAATGTGGGGTGACTCATAATAAAGAAACTATGGAGACGGTATGAAATCCCGTTTTTGGAGTAGCGACTGGCTCGCTGGGCTACTAATCACCATCGTGGTCGTACTTTTTTCGGGTTCTCTTCCTTTTCAAAGCCTCGAAAGATCTTTTTATGACTGGGGTGTCAGATCAACCGACCGTTTACCCTCCGATAAGATTGCAGTAATCGCCATCGACGATGAAAGCATCAACAACATCGGCCGTTGGCCCTGGCCGCGGGACCTGCATGCCGAGCTAATAAATCGACTATCTGACGGCGGTGCCAAGGTCATAGGACAAACGGTATTTTTTCTGGAACCACAACTTGATCCCGGGGCACTTTACATCCGCGAACTAATTGAGTTTTTTTCAAACGCCAGTTTTAACGATGTCCCCGCTGATATTGATGCCCTGGGAGCCATGCTTGAGTTTGAGGGTAACAACAAATCGGTTGAGGAAATACTGGAATTCTATCTTCAATCGAGTGTCAACACCCGTCTCAGCCAGGATATTGAAACTTTGAAATCCAGCCTGTTTGAAGCCGAGCAGTCGCTTGATACCGATGCCAGGTTAGCGGAGAGCCTGGCTAAGGCAAACAACGTGGTACTTGCGATGATATTTTACCTGGGAATGCCACGCGGCAACCCGGACGGAGAATTACCTGATTACGTACTAAAAAATTCTATCAACCAGATTCGGGACAGGGTATCAGCTCAGGCTAACGGAATGTTCCCGATACCTACCGAAGATGTCCTCCCACCGATAGCTCAAATTGGCCGTTTCGCGGCCGCTATCGGACATTTAAACTCCCTGCCCGACCTCGATGGGGGAGTTCGCTCGGAACCACTGGTGCTGCAGCATTACGATCGCTTCTATCCTTCGATCTCCCTGCAAATTGCGGCTCGCAGCCTCAACCTCGACACTGATGATATCAAGGTCAATCTCGCAGAAAGCGTCGAACTCGGCTCGCTGAAAATCAAGACTGACATCCAGCTGCAAATGAATACCTTTTATTATTCAGATATCGAAGGATTCCCTGCTTTTCAGGTTGATTCATTCTACGACGTGTTTACCGGTAAAATTCCAGTCGAAAAATATCGGGACAAGATTGTATTAATCGGCCCTACAGCAACCGGTGTGGGCACACCACAGGTAACGCCCATCGACGCGTCGATGGCTCCAGTGTTGACCCTGGCACATTCAGTATCGAGTATTCTCAACGAAGATTTCTTTATTGAGCCTGAATGGGGTTTCTGGGCCAGAATGGCTGCTTTCGTTACAGTCATGCTCTACCTGATGCTATTGATGCCCCGTCTCAAGGCCGGGATAGCTTTTGTCGTCACCCTGTTACTGATATTGGGCCTGATAACAAGCCATTACGTTTTAATGACTGGCAGCGCAACCTGGGTTCAGCTAATGACGCCAGCTGCACTGTTAGTCATTGGCTACCTGCTAATCACAACCAAGCGCTTTCTCGTTACCGAGCGAGGTAAAGCCAGATCTGATGAAGAATCGGCGGAAAGTAATCGTATGCTCGGTATTGCCTTCCAGACCCAGGGGCAACTCGATATGGCTTTCGAAAAGTTCCGCAAGTGCCGTCCCGTAGACGACCAGGTGCTTGAGGCAATGTACAACCTGGCGCTCGATTTCGAACGCAAGCGCCAATTCAACAAGGCCACATCGGTCTACCAGTATATGTCCAAACATGATAATAAATTTCGTGATATTGAATCGCGCATGAGCCGGGCGCAAAAAATGGAAGAAACCGTAATGCTGGGCGGAAGTGGCGTACATGCTGGTGGAGCCTTGTCGCTTGATCAGGGAGGCATCGAAAAACCGATGCTGGGGCGCTATGAAGTCGAAAAAGAACTTGGCAAAGGTGCAATGGGTATTGTTTACCTCGGTAAAGACCCTAAAATCGGCCGCGTTGTAGCGATCAAAACCATGGCTCTGGCCCAGGAATTCGAGGAAGACGAACTAGATGAAGTCAAGGAACGATTCTTCCGCGAAGCCGAGACCGCAGGTCGTCTTAATCATCCCAACATCGTCACCATCTACGATGCGGGTGAAGAGCACGACCTCGCCTATATCGCCATGGAATTCCTCAAAGGCCATGATCTTGCGAGATATTGCAAACCCGATAATCTAATGGACATGCGCACTGTGATCAGTATTGTTGCTCGCTCCGCCGAAGGCCTCGATTTTGCGCATAAGCAAAATGTCGTTCATCGCGACATCAAACCCGCTAATATTATGTATGAGCCCGGGTCGGATAGCGTTAAGATTACCGATTTCGGCATTGCAAGAATTACGGATTCGAGTAAAACTAAAACCGGTATGGTGTTGGGAACACCATCTTACATGTCGCCGGAACAACTCGCGGGTAAAAAAGTCGATGGCCGTTCGGACCTGTTTTCGCTTGGCGTTATGCTTTACCAAATGTTGTCGGGCTCATTGCCCTTTAAAGCCGATTCGATGGCCAGTTTGATGTTTAAAATTACTAATGAAGAAGCAGCGGATGTCAGAACTCTCCGCGCCGATATCCCGGAAGCCCTGGCTGCAGTCATCAACAAGGCTTTAGTGAAGGATGTAGAGCTGCGATATCAGACCGGTGCTGAGTTCGCAAATGCCTTGAAAGTTTTCCTGAAGACCTAACCCCGACTGTCAAATGAATTTGCAAGATAAAATTACAATCATGGGGCTGACGGATACCGGAATCGTGCGCCGTAAAAACGAGGATGCTATCGGTTACGACAGTGCACTTGGAATCGTGGTACTCGCCGACGGCATGGGCGGACATCGTGGAGGTGAAATAGCCAGCAACATAACAGTCGATACCATCATCGACCAGCTTCAGAAACACATACCCGAAATAACGCCAGGAGAAGTCGACGCAGGCAGCGGATTCTCTATGGAGTCTATTTGCATACAAAACGCTGTTGTGGCTGCAAACGAACTAGTCTATAAAACTTCCGAAGAAAGCCCCGAACACAAGGGTATGGGCACCACAATCGTTGTGTTGCAGTTTTACAACAATTCATTTTCTCTCGCGCATATTGGTGATTCACGCTGTTATCGTATGCGTGCAGATAAGTTAGAACAAATTACCAAGGATCACTCTTTACTGCAGGAACTCATCGATCGGGGCTTTTATACTCCCGAAGAAGCCCGTAATTCGATGAATAAAAACCTGGTTACGCGTGCTTTAGGCATCGATCCAGTCGTATTGCCAGACATTCAAGAAGATATAGTTCTGAAAAATGACATATATTTGCTATGTTCAGATGGATTAACTGATTTAGTTGAAGATGAAGATATATACTTAACTATTAAGCAATTTAGTGCTAATCTAGAAGAAGCTGCCAAGCAATTGATTACAAAG
>CALJYH010000083.1 GCA_937984095.1 uncultured Gammaproteobacteria bacterium
ATATGAGTAAGTACGGGTTACTTCTAAAGCGAGATAGTCGGTTCCTGTTCTTGCCGGCGCCGCCTAACCAGTGGTATTACTAACGTAGATATAATCATCCCGCTCAAAACAGGTACGCTAAAAATAAACACAGTGTCTGCGACGCTGTCCCCACCTAATAAATCGTAGAGACTAGATTCGTCAATTTTATCTAAATATATGGCAAGCGGAACTAAGCTGGCTACTTGCATAACTACACCTGAAACTGCGGGTATCCAAAACTGTCTAGCCCAAATAGACAATAAAATCACCGTCACCCAAGTCGTTGGATTCAATGAATAAATTAGTGCAGCTTCTAGTATTTCTATTGCCTGATCGATCACCTGCCAACTCTCCCATACCATTTTTCTTGTACGACTATCAAGGCAACATAAATGCTATAGAGAATTCAAAATGTGCATCTGATCACATTATTTATCGATTAGGGCATATTTTATGAAACCGTCGAATGGGCGCAAAAAGTCACTAACTCGCATGAGCACCGGTTCTGGCCGAAGATTGCTGCTGGTAAGGAATTTGCCAGTGTCAGCTAACGGGAAAGCAGGCCTTTAATAATTTCTCGCGAGCACCTAGTTTTTATCAACTTGTTTCGCCGTCTCCCATGGCCATCGTCCCTCGACCTCAAAGTGAAGTGTAAAACTCAGAAAGGTCCGTATCAGGATAATCAGCCCCAATATTGTTACATTTGTTAACGTATCTGCGACGATCACGGTCCGAATGATATCTCCAGCAATGAGAAATTCCAGACCAAGGATTATTGAGCGCCCTAATTGGCGCCGGAACACTCCATATGCATATCCTTCTGCTTCTTTTCGGAAATGTGATAGGAAGCGAAATGATGACACTGCTGAGCCCGCAATTATTACCAGAACCCCAATTGTCTCGATCCCGTAGCCTGCGACTGAAATCAGTTCTTTAAAGTCCATGATATTACGTGCCCAGTATCTTCTATATTGATAGAGTATATATTTCTGTAACAATGTCTGCTAATGCCATTGTCCGTCCCTGAGGTCCGCGATTTGAGTGTCTGCTAACTGGAAAATAGATACCTTGCAACCGAAAATAGGCTCAGATCGCATTGGTTCCACATCCCCGATGCGACCAGCGCAGTAAAAATATCCTTCGTACTAGTCGCGTTGTGGTGGACGCTATTCACCGTGCCTATATTGGTTTACGTAAAACAAGATAATGATTCACTCAAATTAACGAGGGCGGCTATATATACGGCTGTGGGGCGTGTCTTTCGAACTCTGCGGGAATTGAGGGAATTACGTCTGGCAATCATTTTTCTTGCGGTTTACTGGTTGTATATTGATGGCGTGGGTACGGTGATACGCATGGCGCTCGACTACCTAACTGGCAGTCCCCGTTTGGCGATTTTGTCACTTTTGGTGCTATTTGTGGGAGGATTTCTGTTGCTGCTGTCGGTGAGGGTACCACCAAAAACTTCAGCTGCGATTAACGACCCGAAGCAGGCTCTAAACTTGTATTGATTTGACTCACATCACCTGCAGTTACGATAACGATGTTAGATTATTAAAATCGAATAATCATGGCTGACAAGAGTTTTAAATTGTTATCAATCTACCAAAAGATTATTAGCCAGAGCGGCAAAGTATTTGCCGCAGCTTTGATTATATTATTTGTTTTGTCGCCAGGGCTCGTTAAAGCGGGATTCTATTTCGAGCTCGATTTTGAGAGCGGCGGGGATACACTTGCTTCTGCGAGCGGCAATAACAGTTTTTTAGGTGACTATGAACGCGATCTCGATATTGGTGGGGGTGGCAAACTGGCCATCGGTATTCACAATATATTGGGCGAAAGCAAAAATAGATCACTATCCTTTGCACTCGGTCACCTCAGCGACAGTATTGACGCGAGCAACGGCGATGCCGACTACGATACCGTCACATTCGATGCTATTTACCGTTTCCATTTCGAATCGCATAGATTCGGGCTTGGCGCGAGTTATCATATTGATCCTGAATACAAAGAAAAAATCGATGGTCAACCAAGAATAAAGGCAGAATTTGACGATGCCTTGGGTCTGGTAATGCAGTACAGCTATGCACTCTCACCCGTGTTTCACGTTGGCTTGCGATACACCGAAATGGATTACGAGATAAACGATGTTGAACTAGATGCCTCAAGCTTCGGCATCTTTATGGCATTAAATACTTTGTAACCTCGACATTTCACACGATGAGGCTAAAGCAACTATTTTATCTATTCCTGACCATACTCGTCTCTGGATGCTGGGCCGCTACTATCCCGCATGAAGTACCAAAGTCGTTGGGCGATCCTGACATGCTGGAACCTTTGATCGGACAACACTACGAAAAAGTCATCCAAGTGTTAGGATCACCCAATCAGCACATAAGCCATGGCGATAATCGATACATGATTTATCACACCATAGGTGACGGTACCGATATTATGTTTTTGATCTGGATTCCCATCCCCGTACCTGACTTCGGAGATGAATATAATGACTCGGCCTTGTACTGCCTCAGGTTTGAAATAGATACCGACGACAGGGTCAGGAAATATAAAATCAAGTCTGGTGGTTGGCATAAGATGATCTCAGCTCCTCACAACAAATTAACCAGATGTCGAGAGTTCTTTTGGAGCAAGAAAGAATTAGCGAGTGAGGTCGTTTGGAGCCACTATGATTTTCTACCTTGATCAATTCGGCCAATGTCAGAAGAATCAAATATTGTTCAAGATATTCAGTAGATTTTTAGTGTTCGCTTCTGGCCGTTTTCTGAATCCCAAGTTTCACTATTGAGCGTCGGCTAACAGGAAATGATAGACTGCTTTCGTTAAGCTGTAATTTGACAGGATGGAGAATTCGGTGTCGATCGAGAAAGGCTCAAACCGGTAGCCCGTACGAAACGGAGGTGCGACGATGACAGACAAGATAACGGCAAAACTCCTGGCTGGCACTCTTCCTACGGGTTTATCATCGCCTTCCTATGACAGAAACTCGGTTAAGAGCTCCATCGTCCATATCGGTGCGGGCGGGTTCCATCGTTCACACCAGCAACGTTACATAGACCGTCTTCTATCGGAGACCGGGGATTTCTCCTGGGGAATTTGCGCCTCAGGAATAAGGGAGGAAGACCGCGCCCTCAAAGAGGCGCTGAAGTCCCAGGATTGTTTGTACACCCTTGTCGAACGCGCCGACGACCATGCGGAGGCCCGCATCATTGGGTCCATGACAGATTACGTCCTGGGTCATGACGATGTAGGTGCGTTTACGCAGAAACTGGCTGCCCGCGAAACCAAGATCATCTCACTCACCGTGACAGGAGCGGGATACTATATCGACCAAAGAACCTCGGGGCTAAACCTCGATCATCCCGACGTTCAGCATGACCTCGCGAACCCCTCAACACCCAAAACAATTTTTGGGTACCTGAGCCAGGCCCTGAAACGCCGAATGGTCAACAATGTTCCGCCGTGCACCATAATGTCCTGCGATAATTTTCAAGGGAACGGCAGCATCAGCAAGCAAACCCTACTAGCGTTTTGCGACGAAGTAGATCCCAAGCTTTCAAAATGGATCGACGAGAACGTGGCATTTCCGAACAGCATGGTAGATAGAATAACTCCGCTTCCCACCGAGGAAACCAGGGCGTTTGTAAGGGAGCGATTCGGCCTTGAAGATCAATGCCCCGTCATGTGCGAGCCGTATATTCAGTGGGTAATCGAGGACAAGTTTTCAAGCGAGCGTCCCCCTCTTGAAAAGGTGGGAGTTCAGTTCACCGCGGATGTGGCTCCCTACGAGAAAATTAAATTAAGGGTTCTAAACGCGAGCCACTCCCTTGTCGCTTACCTTGGATACCTTGCGGGGCACCGATATATCTTCGAAATTGTCCGCGAGCCTCTCTTCACCGAGTATCTGACGCACTTTTTGAATGAGGAAGTGACACCTCATCTGGACCCCGTTCCGGGTGTCGATTTGGCTGACTACAAAAGAACCGTAGTGAGACGCTTTGGAAATCCTGCCATAAAGGACGAGGCTCTCAGAATTTGCATGAATGGGTCCTACAAGTTTCCCAAGTTCATTTTCCCCACCGTCCGCGATCGGCTTAAAACTGGCGGCTCCATCAAAACTGCCGCACTCAGCGTTGCAGGGTGGATGCGCTTCCTGGGCACGGCGGCGGAGAAAGGGAGCGAAATTCCGGTTCGTGATCCGATTGCCGGCACCCTCATCCAAAAAGCGAGAGAAGGAGGTGACGACGCTGAAGCACTTTTGAGCCTCCGCGAAGTGTTTGGCGATCTGTCGGATCACGATCGCTTCAGGAAAGAAGTATGCGCCTATCTGAAGCAGTTATACGCCGAGGGGGCGGTCAGCACTATCCAGGCCTGTTTGCGATGAATTCCTTCGTATGCAGAAACTCAGGCTGATTCGGCCTGACGCCTGCGCATAAACGACACTTTCGAGAACGACCGGCGTTGGATATCCAGGATATCCGCAGCGATCTGGCGTCGCTCGGACCACCCATCAAACCAACGCGCGATTCTTTCAAACTGCTCGAGGTCGGGGCGAACTCGTGATGGATGCATATCATGCAAGCCGATTCCCACCTCAGCTGAATCCACGAAATTCTGACTGTCACGAAGTACCGCTATGATGGGGATGTCGAGTGATTCGAGAAAACGCATAAGCCTTGCGAGGCTTTTGGTATGTTTGCGCGTGCGATTTGCGACGACCGCCAGCTTGCGATCATTACTATCGACTTTCGCGACCGACAGCAGGTCAGTGATGAAACGCGAGGCTGCGTCAATGTCTATAGCCGACGGCAAGACGGGAATCAGTATCTTCGTCGAGTCGCGTGTGATCTCACGCAGGTCTTCATGGCCGATGCCGGCCGGCGAATCCACGATCACGTTGACAGTGTCGTCGGGCACGCGTAGCTGCCAGCTGCGGGTAGCCTGCACGGTTTTTTTATAGGCCGCTATGCCATGAATGGTGGGCAAAGACCCCGGGCGGCGCTTGAGCCAGGATATCGCCGAGCCCTGCGGATCAAAGTCCATTATGGTCGGCGTCTTGCCCTGCTGTGCGTAGAAAGCCGCCAGATTGGTTGCGAGCGTTGACTTGCCGCAACCCCCTTTGGGATTGAGGATGACGATCTTGTTCAGATTGTCGTGTTGAGGCGATATCAGCATGGGATCAACTTCACGCAAACTGAACGGATTTGATCGATCTCTGATTTATCGCAATAGAGAGAATTTAACTCGGATTCTTCGGGTATGTACGTGTACAAATTATCCAACACCTCATCCATGGCTGGTTCCAGAATATCTTTTACTTTACGTAATCCGAATATCGAATCTTGATCAAGCTCAAGAAATTTAAGATGCGCTTCCCCCGATTTTTTGTTTGGCATTTTGCTCCCTCAAAAAAAGCAAAAGTTATTTTCCGGTTAATCCCATCCCCCTTTTCCCTGGAATTAATATAACGTCATTATTGTTGTAGGCCGTTTGAATACGTGGGGATTTTAACTTCAATTACTGGACTCTAAATGATAATAATCAATTTTGTCAAATACTTATGGAGCAATTCTAGAATTATTCTAGCGATTTAAGCAAATGATTAATCGAATTACGGTAATAGTTAATTCTAATGGAAGCGCTAATCAGCAATGGATTGAAACAACCAATTTGAGTTTTCCTCACCGTTTTTGAAGCGATTTATCGGATCGGGACTCAAGCAGGGTGCATCACCAAGGAGACAGACAGCAATCTTGAAGTTCGTGAAGTAGGATTGAGAGTCTGCTATTAATGTCCTGGTAGATGAAACAACGTTCAATCTATGTGTGGGTAATTGCTCAATGAAAGACTATTACATTGAAAATCTATCAGGCAACCATCTCCATCGCGTTTATAGTCTTGCCGATGAGCCAGTCAAAATATACCTGCAAGGAGAAATCGAGTTTATTCGAGCGCGAATATCACCAGGAGACCGTGTACTGGAACTCGGCTGTGGCTACGGTCGCATCCTAAAGGCACTCGCAAGCGATACGCATATTACTGAAGGCATCGACAATGCTCCCGGTAACATTGAGCTGGCAGGTAAGTACCTAGATAACGAACCAGGTATCAAGATCCACCGGATGAGTGTCGATAGTCTTGATTTTGATGACAACAGCTTCGATCTTGTGTTGTGTACGCAGAACGGATTGTCAGCTTTTGGTCTCGATCCATTAATCGTTGTCCGAGAAGCCTGTCGTGTCACTAAACATCATGGCCGATTGTTTTGTTGCACTTATGCCGAGTCGTTCTGGCCAAGTCGTTTGCAATGGTTTCGCAATCAGGTAGATGCCGGTCTGCTCGGTGCAATTGACGAAACAAAAACAGGCAATGGTGTAATCGCTTGTGTCGATGGCTTCAGGTCTGCTTCGATGACTGATTTGCAGTTTCAAGAAATTGCGTCTGCCTTGAATCTAGTAGTTGATATTTTTGAGCTGCCAAGTGGGAGTCTAATCAGCGAGTTTAGATATAAGGATTAGCTCTTCAGCTGCAGGCATCCATTTCTGGTCTTTTTTTGCTCCTCAAGTCGAGAGTTTGAACGCCCGCTACCACGGAAACAGACGCTCAGAATTTAAAATCAGCAGCGGCTTCCGACTCAACTGAGACACTCGGCGCTGGACAAATGGAATACATTCCTTTTATTTCGGCACGATAAGTATAAAAAGAAACGATAGTCTGTGGTTAGCAAGTGAGTAACATAGCGTTAGTACCTTTTATACTAAGAACCAATAAGGGAGGCTCATATGAATAATCTGTTAATTATAGCTTCCACTGCGGCACTACTAATGGCCATAGCGGTTTCGGCGGCTGACCGTAATGAAAAAACTGTATTCGTCACGAAGGCGAGCTTTGAAAGCAATATGGGCGGGTTAAATGGAGCCGATGCCAAGTGCCAGGCGGAGGCGGATGACTCGGAGTCAATTGTTCCTTCCGGCACTTACATGGCTTGGCTGTCCGACGGAACCGACAGCCCCGATACCCGCTTCACTAAATCTTTCCATCCTTACGTGCTGCCCGATGGGACGAAGATCGCCGATAATTATACTGATCTGACAGACGGAGATATCCAAAACATTATCAACATTGACTCCACCGGCAAAACTCTCGGACAAAAACATTTCTGGTCGAGCACAGAATCCGATGGCACCTCAGCTCAATCTTTTGTTACTTGCAAGGGCTGGACTTGGACGAAAACCTCCGGTTATTCTCATTCAATGCTTGGAATTACCAATAAAAAATCAACCTTATGGTCTTTGCATGCTCGTGAAAAATGTAGGAGGACTTATAGATTAGTCTGCTTCCAACAATAACGGGCGACCGCTAAAAAGGTTATTTTCTTGGCTCAGCGAGTGTACGCTACTGGCCGTTCTCAGAAGCTCGGTGAGTGATTTTGAGCATCTACTTTAGATTCTGACGATAAACTCCTTTGGCCTTATCTAGAGTGGTTGCAGTTCAGCGTGATAGGATCAAAATAGCAAAGTAATTTTGTAGGATATTCATCAAAAATTAATTTAGGCATCCATGCAAGACAAACTGCAGCCACTTCTGACAGCCGTCCAGCGTAACTGTCATATCTCTGATGCCCGACATGCTGGAGACTATAGCCTGTGCATCTACCTACTGAAGATGCGTGAGTATTTTCGCTGGGAGAAGAGCTATGCTTTTCGAGATAACCTACCTGAAGGCGATGTTGGTGACTGGCTCACGCAGCGGGAACATTTCTGGCAAACCATAGAAGATGAGCCTTTTACCGATTTACCGATTGACGGTGAATATTATGACCCCTTTGACAGCGAAGCAGTGAATGCGTCGCTAAATCCTTACGGACTGGTTTACAGTGGTGGGCTCGGCAACAAATGCACACCACATTTTTTTCTGGGCAAACTGGGTCATCGGGAAAGACAATCGGACTTTACAGTTCTCGTTTCGGAAAACGAGTATGCCAGGGATTTGACAGCCCCGCCGGCAATGGCACTGGGTGACACGATCTATATCCGACGCGAGTCGCTTCGGCGGATGATTTGGGAAAAGATCGAGGAATGGCAGTGGAACAAACTAGAAAATGCTATGAGTCGTGCTATGCAAGGCTTCAACTTCGAAAATAACACCGAGGCCGCACTTGATGATATAACCGATACGGTAATCGACTCAGTACTGTTGCACGAAAAGGGCGAGGTGCTTGCGGCAAAGCGACTGGGGCCGGAATGGGAGCAAATGCTCGCAGGTCTGCCGCGGTCAAAAACTGAAATCATGATCCGTGCCGTGCGTGATCACTTGGCCGACTCGCTGACAACGCTTCCCGGTTTGGTAGATAAAGGAAAAGATGCTTCATTGCATTTCTATTTTGCGAATCTCCCAAATATGCATAAAAGTCTTTTTCCCGCACTTATTCAGGCCTATGAATCCTGGGTGATGCAAGGCAAGCGCGAAGTAATCGAGGAATTGGTACCGGCGAGTAAAGCCCACTGGAGAGCACTTTCCAACCAGATACTTGATATTTATCGAAAGAACCCTGACGAATATGCTAACCGACTGCAGACCCTGGTTGAAAATAATAAATTCTAGAGTCCAAGAGGTAGAATTCGTCGGGCCGCCACTGGCGGTCAGCGAACCAAAGGGATAAGTTCAACTGATTTGATTTCCTAACTGGGCGTCCGTTCCTGGCCGAAGATTGCCACTTATTTCTTTAAATTGAACGTCTGCTTTGCGGCATATTCAGGTTAGTGTCTATCGGTTCACAGAAACTGATGGGAACTGAAGATAATTTCAAATGCATAGGGGCATGTAGTTTTCGATCCTTCTCAGTTGTAACTAGAATTTCACTGATACGCATCGTTACTGATACGCATCGTTAATGCTCCTATCTTACTTCTTGCCGCATTTCCATTTTGCTTGTTCTTATCTTGACCCCTCTACGACCTGGGATTTGGACGCGTCCACAGGAAAGTGCCTATGCCAAGAAAGAACAGGCTCATGCCGAGCAGGAAGCCCCAGTGATAGCCTGACCAAAGCAGGAATAACCAGCTTACGATCATCATCGCAGTCGCAAGCCACTTGGCATTCGACGGCACTGCGCCCTGCTCATGCCAGTCGTTAATCAGGCGCGCAAACTGAGGCTGGCTGTAAATCCAGTCATGTACGCGTTGCGATCCTCTAGACGCCGCCCAGATGGCTACCAGTAGGAACGGTGTCGTTGGTAGCAACGGCAGGAACACCCCGGCAATACCGAACGCGGTAGCAGTATAAGCGAGCACCAGGTAACCCAACTGCACTCGTTTACCCGGCATCGGATGATCCTGACAGGCTTCATCTGCGTCTTCAGTCATCAAAAGATTCGGGGGATTTTTGGCACATACACAAAATTAACAGATTAACAACAATAGGAACAATAGGGGATAGATCACGTATTCTAGATTGGGAATTGCATGGGCGTGATTACCGGAAAATTACAAACGTCCACTATCGGCCGTTCTCAGGCTCTGAAGCTGTGATTTTGAGTGTCGGCTATAGGGGAGCGTACCTTGAAATAGCAAGCAGTGGATTTTTTCGCGTTTGAGACCTATAGTTTCGAGCCGGCCTGCGGGAGATTTGCTCTATGACACCAGAATCAATACTCGCCAGTAAACCCCAGGGACTGATGCCATCGTGAACATCGAATCACAAACTAAAAGAATTCAGGATTTTGTCGATAAGGGCAATTACCATGCTGCCTATAATATTGCTCTCTCTGGTTTAAATGCCTGTCGACGAGCTAATGATCAACCCGGAACGGATCTGTTTATCGAAATCATCAGGGGTGTCGTCGACTCGTTGGCGAAAGAGTTTGGCAGTCAGCCGGCGTCGAGGTAAGGGCCACCGAACAATAAAACTGCCATGCCGGTGCCCGTCGCCAGCACCACGTTATTGGTGCGCCACATGATTAATACCACGCAGGTCATCGCAATGATCTCACTGATGCTGCCCTGTCTGACCGCGGGGGCTAGAATCGCCATAAAGGCGCAACCGGGAAGCGCCTCGAGCACCGGTTGAATGCCCCGAATATGGCGCAACTGCAAGCCGATGAAGTAACCCGTGATCCGGGTCAGGTATAAAATCAGCGCCATCATTGCGATCGCGGTTAAAGTGGCGTTAGTTTCAAGCATAAGCGCGACGTGCCTGAATGATTGCGACGATCATGCCTGCTACTACCGAGCCGGCTAAGATCAGGTAGTCTGCCGTACCGAGCTCGAACAGCATTAACGCGACAATTCCTGCCACTATCCAGGGAGTGGGTTTCGTTTTGGAATTCTTGAAAAACAGCATCATCATGGTCGCCAATACCAGTGGACCGGCGAAGTCGACCGCGCCCAGGTCGAGAGTAGCAAACAGGTGGGCAGCGTTTAATCCGAGGAAGGTTGAGCATAGCCAGCTCGTCATCATCGACACACCGTAACCGGTAACGTATCCCAGGCGGTCGACGTCGTCGTCCATGCGAAAACTGTTGACGACGCCGGGATCATTTAGCATGAACAACAATACCAGACGCCGACGCAGGCTATGGCCGTCGAAATGGTGCGTCATTGCCATGCCAAGTAGCAGGTTACGCGAGCTGACCAGGGTAACCGATAGTGCAATCGTGCCAAGCGGTAAAGGTGCCTGCCAGAATTCCAGTGCCGCAAATTGACCCGAGGCGGTGAAAACCGAAGCGCTCATTAACATTGCCTGCCAGTTTTCGATGCCGATTGCGGCTGCGGCAATACCGAACATCACGCCAAACAAAAAGGTCGAGATGAAATAATCTCCCGATGTGCGAATGCCGAGTAATGCGCTTTGCCAGGTAGACATCAGTCGGCGCCGGTAAGCAGAATGAACGCCACGCCAATAGTGTTACGCGACATCAGGTTTGATGTTGTGGCCTGGCTGCTCAAATCGGGAGTCTCGGTATACTTGACTGTTTTTCTGTCGCGACGATACCACAGTCGTTGCCAAATCCAGTGTACTTATTTTGCGTCGGTTAAAGGACCAAATCCGATATACTGCGGCATCGCTAATCGAACCAAAAAAACGGAGAAACAGGGATGCATAAATACGCCAAAAATGACTTGCAGGACGGGCTGGAATCCTGGCCGTTCGATAACCCGGCTTCGAACTACAAGATCCTGCGCGGGACTCCGCATGCGTCGGGTCGTCTCGATCATGGTGCCAATGAAGGGCCGCATCGTCTTGGTATCTGGTCCTGTACCGAGGGTGCGTTCGAATGCAACGAGCTCGGCGACGAGCTGCAAACCATTATTAGCGGGCAGTTAACCCTGACCCGGGTGGGCGGTGAGTCGATCTCATGTGGGCCGGGGGACAGTATTTTTACCCGTAAGGGGGAGCGTGTTATCTGGGATATCCATGAAGACGTGACCAAGGTGTTTTTTACCGATCTAACCTGACCATCAGATGTTCTCTGAACCATAGAAGGACATGCGGTGTCAGACAGTAATCTGTAACCCTTGCCTGGAAAATGCTATTCCAGGCGAAAATTTGATATGAGTCACCATTTCATATCAGAACTCATGATTTGATTTAACAATGCTGCAAATATTTCGAAAATTTAACCTGGTCATAATTGCGATTGTGATACTGGGTGGTTGTGCGAGCAAGCCACCCGCGGCCATCAGCAAGATTCCACCCGAGAATCCGTCGCTGACGAAGGTGCGACTGGACATAGATAGTTTCATTGGCACGGAGGTGCGATGGGGCGGGGTGATCAGCAAGGTAGAGAACAAGGCCAGTCATACCTGGATAGAACTGGTTCGTCATAAACTACGTGAAAACGGCAAACCAAGGACAAACGACAGGAGTGATGGTCGATTTATCGCAAGCTTCGAAGGTTTTGTCGATCCGGTTGTGTACGAGGTTGGCCGTCCATTGACAGTGGTCGGGACGATCGAAGCGAAAACCGAGCGGCCTATTGGTGAATATGATTACCTGTTCCCGATAGTTACCGTGGAAGGCTCCTATTTATGGAAGGCTGCTGCCGAGTATCGTGATCCCTATTATGCGTCACCCTATTGGTATTATGATCTCCGATTTTATCATCCTCGTCCTTACCACCACCATCATCATCGATATCACTGATAAGTTCCTCTTATCCGCTAACGCTGCAATAAACCTATTAACATGGTGGGTTGGAATTGCCGGACAGATTAGTCCGAATGCCCAGGCAATAGTTTTAGCTCATCGTTAACGATTGATTGAAGTCGTTGTTTTTCATGCTTGCTGGTAAAGCTGGCCTCGATCGCATTAAAAGTGAATTGGGAAATTTCCCGGGTACTCATTGAATGTGCTTCAGCTACTGCAAGGAAGTTATCGGTCATGTATCCGCCAAAATAAGCAGGATCATCAGAATTGATCGTGACGCAGAGACCCCTGCGCAGCAATTCGACAATATTATGTTGCGCCATAGTATCAAACACGCGCAATTTGATATTGGATAGCGGGCACACGGTTAGTGGCACGCGGTCCGCAATTAACTGCTCTACCAATGCCGAGTCTTCGACGCAGCGAACCCCGTGATCGACACGAGAGACTTTCAATAATGACAAGGAGTTGCTGATATAACTGGCAGGACCTTCTTCTCCAGCATGGGCGACCGTTAAAAAACCTTCGTCAAGAGCACGTTCGAACACGCGCTGAAATTTTTCAGGAGGGTTACCTTTTTCCGACGAGTCGAGGCCGACCGCGACAATTTTATCCCGATGCGGCAGTGCCTGCTCGAGAGTTGTGAAGGCAGCGGTTTCGTCCAGGTGGCGCAAGAAGCACAAAATCAATCGACTGGTGATTTGAAGTTCGACCTCTGCCTGGGCCAATGCCCGGTGAATGCCATTAATGATCGTGTCAAATGCGATACCGCGTTCAGTGTGAGTTTGAGGATCAAAAAAGATCTCGGTGTGAATAACATTGTCTTGCTGGCAACGCAGCAAATAGGCCCAGGTGAGATCAAAAAAGTCCTGTTCCTGTATCAGTACATTGGCGCCCTGGTAGTATATGTCCAGAAAGGACTGTAAGTCCGTGAACTCGTAAGCTTCACGAACTTCAGTCTCGGACTTGAACGGAATGCTAACGCTATTTCTTTGTGCCAGCTCAAACAGGAGCCCGGGCTCGAGGGTTCCTTCAATATGAAGATGAAGCTCTATCTTGGGTAGAGCTTGAATGAAATCTCTCATACAGGAATCTGCAAATCGTTCGGCATAAACGGCTTTTTTAGGATCAGAACTGTTGTCGTTTAGTTAAGCTAGTCACTTTGGTCATCAACGATGACAAGGTTATCGGTTTCGTAGCCGCCAGGTTCGCAAGTGCCGTTCATGCCTACTGTCTGGCCTACATCCCACGATCCACCGGGCGAAATTATACTGCCGTCATTTGTCATGGTTACCGTTAAGATATCTAAGTTTGCTGCCAGGCCAACTTCAAGTTGATTGGTTGACGGCTCGCCACAAACGCTAACAGCTTCTTCGAGATTTAAAGTCAGAGTATTAACTCCAACCGACGATATTATACCTGTTGCCTGTTCAGTACCGAGTGCGCTCTTATCGACGATGACTAGTGCGGCTTGCAATTCAGCCTCATTCAATAGCAGGACGCCATCCACCTGTACCTGCACCGGCAAAAGGTCTTTGATATCCGTGGGACCTAGTATTTTACCGAATTTGGATACGATCCGGGTTCCGTTAACATCACCATCAGTTTGCTGGAACACCACTGCGAGCGAGTCACTGGTTATAATCGGATTGCCCGAGGAAACCGTCATAGAAAATTGGCTTGAATCTGAATCAACCGACACCGCCACCCCCTCGACTTGCAGAAAGCCACCTAATTCAGCGACCAGTGCGTCCAATTGCATCACCGGATAATGCTCAGTATTTTTGTCTTCATCGATATCTGGATCGTCCCAAAACCTGGGCCATCCCACGACGGTAATCTCATGGCCCAGCTTTTCAATAGATAACAATTCGCTAATCGGACGAGGTGCACCGTTGTATTGTTGATTATCGAAAAAGGCCGAGACATCACCAAAATGGACCTTGACACAACCCAGGTTATCCATGTTTTTACTGGGGATAGCATCGCAAAGTAATAGCGATCGCTTATCGGTATCGATTTTAGCGATTTCTCCAGTCAGGCGAACCAGCTTACTATCGAAGCTCTGGTCGACTATGTCGACAAAAACGACTGGACGGAATTTGTAGCCGTTGTTATTGCCGACCACGTGGATGGATTCACCTGCGTCGATATCCAGTTGCAGGGTTAGCACTTCATCGGCCACCACGTTGAAGCAATCACGTGCCAGCAGGTCCAGCTTGCCGTTACCCGGCAAGTTGGGGTGGTAAGTTTCATTATCATTAGTAGCGGATGTATCGTCATCCATAACCAGTTCAAGATCACTAAGTATCAACCGTATCTTGCAGTATTCCCCGGCAGGCACACTGTCATTGAAAGCCAAAGGAATAGCCTCATTCCTGAGTCTGAGTAAATCAAATGTCTTGGGTTTCCCCGAATAAAGGGTTACACGCCCATTGTCCTCAGATCCCAGCAGCTCGACCTTTGTGATCGAAGCATAAATTGAATCAAACATCTCGGGATCAGCGGGCATATCGGTTAACAGGACGCCAACAGTACCTTTACCCTGGATGGAGGCATCAGTTGAATCTCCATCCCCACCGCCTCCACAAGAAACCAGGGATGAAACTAGAGCCACGCCTAGAATGAGTACTGCTATGCGTTGAATGAATTGAGTCATAAAAATTCTCGACTAAATGAATATAAATTTGGGATAAATATACCAAATTTAACAAGGCTCGGTAACAAATATTTCTTAAAAAGTCATAATTTTGGCTACCGGCCGTATTGAGTGCATTTGGATAGCAGAAAAAATCAAGTGTCGGCTTATTGCCTTTCCCCATTCTGAATTCTGGTATTTGGGTGTCCGCTATCGGCAAAAACACGTTCGATATCAAATTGTTATAATGCGGCATCAGAATAAAAATAGCGGGAGTCGAGCATGCCTGGCAATGAAAATATTGAGTATACGGATGAGTTTATTACCAAGTTGCAGGTTGCCTTTGGTAAAGGTTTCCTGTCCCCCGGTGGAATAGAGGAAGTCGCCAAGATATTGGAAGGTATTGACCTGAGCGGTAAGGAGGTGCTCGACATCGGTGTGGGTATAGGGGGCCCTGCCTGTCTTCTGGTGACCCATCACGGCGCCGGAAAAGTGACGGGCATAGACGTGGAGGAACCGGTACTCGGGGAAGCGCGGGCAACGGTTTCTGCCCAAAATCTGCAAGATCGGATTGAATTGCAACTGGTCAAACCCGGCCCGCTACCTTTTGATGACGCCACCTTTGACATTGTCTTCAGCAAGGATTCGATTATTCATATTCCGGATAAACAGGCTCTTTTCAGCGAAGTTTATCGTGTGCTCAGGCCCGGTGGTTGGTTGGTCATGAGTGACTGGTACTGTAGCGAAGCGCCGTTTACGGAGGAGATGACAAGCTGGGTGCAGAGAACCGGTTTAAGTTTTGCGATGACACCGATTGGAAATGACGGTTCATTGCTCGAGAAGTTGGGGTTTTTGGAAACCGCCATACTGGACCGAAACGAGTGGTTTGCAGATTTTTCGAAAAAACTGGTTGAACAAATGGGCGGACCAGGTTACAGCTACGTGGTTGCCACCCTGGGGCAGGAAGACGCAGATGACTGGTTGTCCCGGGCAAAGGCAAGAGTGGTCGTGTCTACCCAGGGTCAGCTCCGTCCAGGTCATATTCGAGGCCGCAAGCCAACATAATCCAGATCAAACAAACGCAAAATCCCATTTTCCGAATATGAGTCGATGGATATTTATCTATTCAAGATTTTCGTGGATAAATGATTTGAGCCCTTGAATGTAAGCTAATCCACTGACCATAAATGCGTCATTATGCCCGCCACGCATCTCTAGAAATTTTTTGGTCTCAGGGGCAGCATCAAAAATTTCAAGGCTTTCTTCGATAGGAATAATATCGTCATTCCTGCTGTGGGCGATCAGGACTGGGCAGGAAATATTTTTCACATATTCCTTGGTGTCATACCTGAAAACAGTCAGCCAGCGCACCGGTAAAAAAGGGTAAAGTCGTTTTGCCATGGATGGTACCGAGCTGAAACCGGATTCTATAATTAGTGCCGCCGGGGTGTGCTTGCTGGCCAGCCAGGTAGCAATTGAAGCTCCCAATGATCGCCCAAAGATGATGATTTGTTTTTTGTTTATGCCCCGGATCTCGGTGAGGTATTTCCAGGCGGCCTTTGCATCGCGATAAGTACCTTGTTCCGAAACTTTTCCCTTGCTTTGACCGTAACCGCGATAATCAATAATAAAAACGTTGAGCCCGAGCTTGTGAAATAAATGTATCGACTCTAATCGATGAGATATGTTGCCTGCATTGCCGTGAAAAAACAGCAGGGTGCCTTTTGCGGACTCATTTGGAATGAACCAGCCGTGCAATTTAATATTATCCTCGGTCAAAAATTCTACATCCTGGTAGGCGAGACCGATTTCCCCAGGCGTAACTTCGAGTGTTCTTCCTGGCATGTTCGGGTAATAAATCAGGCTCGACTGCCTGAAATAAATAAACGCTGTCAATACGACATAAATACAAACGCCGATAAGTAACAGTTTCCAGATGCTGGCCATTTCAATATTTGTTTAACTGGGTGCACAGGCAATAGTATCCGAGAAGGCAGTCGTTTAACCAGTTTAGAGTGACTGCAGTGAGCCTGCTTGCGGGCGTTTAAAGCCTTGTTACTTCCCGGTAAATGCCTGCTTACTGGGAGCAGGCACTGGAGTATCATTGAGTGAACGCAGTACCCACAGGTATCAGATCACCAGGGTGGATCGATGAGAATCTGGAATCAAGCGAGCGAAATGGCGGCGCAGACACCGCAGGATCGGAATCGATATGTCGATTTCCTGCGGGCGGTCTCGATCCTGATCGTTATTCTCGGTCACTGGTTGATTACGACTGCTTACTTCGTCGACGGCGAGTTGACGAGCGAGCACCTGTTTAAAATTCAGCCCCAAACACAGTGGCTTACCTGGATATTCCAGGTTATGCCGATCTTTTTTATTGTCGGCGGTTATTCGAACGCCGTTTCTCTCGAGAGTGCGCAGCGCAAGGGCATTAAATATGGAGGCTGGCTGGCTGGGCGCCTGCAACGGCTGGTCACGCCGTTGCTTGTATTGCTTGTCGTATGGGCCGCCATTGCGGTGATCATGCATTACTTCGAGGTCAACCCGAAGGTTATTCAGCTGGCTTCGCGGGCTTCCCTGATTCCGACCTGGTTTCTTGCAATCTATATCATGGTGGTCATACTCGCTCCGATCACCTACCGCTTATGGCAGCGCCTGGGTTTCGCTTCATTCTGGATTCTGGTAGCGCTCGCGGTTCTCATGGACATCGCTTTCTTCGGCGCGGAGCTGCGCTGGCCAGCCTGGAGTAATTACTTCTGGATCTGGCTTGCTATTCACAATCTGGGTTTTGCGTGGCGCGATGGGCGCATGGGTAATCCCGGCCAACTCCTAATAATGTCGCTGTTTGCGCTTGCGACGATGTGGATTCTGGTTTTTCCTGGTCCGTACCCGTTGGCAATGGTTGGTTCTCCGGATCAAGCCCTGTCCAATACTACACCGCCGAAAATTACCTTGTTGGCGCTTGGGATATTACAGTTTGGTCTGCTGCTGGCGGTCGAGAATCCCATGCGGCGCGCCTTGATGAATTTGCGTTTATGGACCGCGACCGTGCTGGTAAACAGCATGATCATGACCGTGTACCTGTGGCACATAACGGTAATGATTGTGTTTATCGGACTGCTTTACCTGGCGGGTGGAGCGGGACTGGGTTTAGAGCCGGGCACGATAAGCTGGTGGCTTTCGCGTCCTCTATGGATGGCGGTTCTGATTATATTGCTGTTGCCACTGACCTTGCTGCTATCGCCGCTGGAGCGAATTTCACGTAGCGCCAATTTATCCAACACGGCACCGGCACGCCAGGTAATCGGTGCCATGATGATCTGCCTGGGTATCGCGCTGCTGGCATTGTTTGGCTTTGGCGGGGGGCCACTCCCCGGACTCGATCTCGCCTCTATGGGGCTGATAGCCGTTGGCTCAGGCGTTAGCGGTGTGCTGCCGGGCTTGAGGTGACGCAACTGTCACAATGCTGGTTGTAAGCTCGAGCATAAAGTTATGCCTAAAAATGGAAGTATCCGTTGACGTATGCACCGTCGTACTCGATATCGGTGTCGAGGTCATCGGCGTCGTCCAGTTCAAGCGAAAAAGTCTTCACGCCACCTTCGATACCTAGTCCACTACCTGATTCGTAACCCAGTTTCAGAGTTACATCATCGGCGCTACTATCGTCAATACTAAAGCTGCTGATATCAGCGCCAATGTAAAATCCGCTAAACGGTAAATCGAACCTGGCTGAGAGGTAAAATAGCGGGACAGTCTCGTCGATCTCGATGCTGCTGGTGGTAGTATTGGTGCTCCCGACCATAGACACTTCTCCATCAAAACGTTTCAGGTCGAGACCAATATCGAGGTTTACCCAGTTATCCAGTACCTCGTAATACAAAACGATGTCGTCATGCGATAAATCGAAGGTCGAGCGAACCGTTTCGCCTGCAGTATAGGTTTCTCCCTCGAAGGTAATATCACCACTCAGCGCGCTCCTGCCATCACTATCAAGATCGATGCTCTGGTACCTGATATTCGGTAAAACGGGTACTGGATGCTCCAGGCTTAAAACCAGCGATGACTGGGAAGGATCATCGATGTCGAGGTCATCAGACAGGTCAATGTCAGACTCGCCAGTACTGTTAAAGCTACCCGACAGGCTTGGCGCCCAGTAGGTCGCTCCAATATTGAGTCCGACAAAATCTGCGTGGACCGGGACCGAGAATTGCACCGCTAAAGCTGCGATAGCCAGGATGTTCAGATGTGATTTCATTTGAGAACGCGCCATGTGATTAATTCGATTAACGACTAATTCGAATTATAGTTTAGAAAACTGATAATGTTTTTTAACTGTTGCTCCAGCATTGGGATATCCTTCGAGTAGATCTGATCGGCACAAAAACCTATGCGCTCACCTTTTTCGGCTTACCAGTTTCTGTTCCTGCTCTTCATTTTGATCCTGGTGGTGATCATTATCCAGGTGGGCGCGTTTACGATGGCCCTGGGAAAACTGGGACTGTCAGCCCATTCGGCGATGCTGTTGCTGGCCTGCACCCTGATGGGTAGCGCCATCAATCTGCCACTCTTCTCAATGAAGGCTGAGGAGCCATCAGAAGAGTCCCGGCAAATGTTTCGTGGCCTGCTATTTGGCCGTCCGCTGCCGTTCACGGGCAAGACAATTGTTGCGGTTAATGTCGGCGGTGCGCTCATCCCGGTGAGCTTCTCGGCTTATTTGATCACTACAAACCAACTGCCGTTAGTTCAGGTAATCCCGGCAATCGCCATAGTAACGGCGTGCGGTCGGATTTTCAGTCACCCGATACCCGGTCTCGGTATCGGTATACCGGTGTTCATTGCACCGATTACCGCGGCACTTACGGCATTGCTTCTGGCACCTGAAAATAGTGCCCCGATGGCCTACATCTGTGGCACGCTTGGAGTATTGATCGGTGCAGATTTGCTGCGCTTGCAGGATATCCGCAAACTCGGTACCCCGGTGGCGTCTATCGGCGGCGCAGGCACTTTTGACGGTATATTCTTTACCGGGATCGTGGCCGTGTTGCTAGCCTGAGTGATAATATGGCGATTGGCCCGCGGTTCCGTTAGATGCTCAGGATTGGTCACGACCTCCATAGCCCGATAACAACGCTGGCTGTAACAGATTCGGACAGGCTTTCCCTGGATTTCTTGATAGTATTCGATGCTCGTAGTCGCATCGTTAGTCGATTACTAAACCCCAGATCAAAAATATGGGAAACATTGATTATCGATCGCCTGGTTTACATTTATTGAGTCATTGGGAGGCACCGATTTGGAAAAACACGAAGCCAGGGCGATGGGACAGATCAGTTGGGTTTATACCGAAGACCTGGCATCAACCGCAGATTTTTACGCCCAGCTGCTAGGGCTCGAATGCAGCCGGGATGAGGGTAGCGCCCGAATTTTCGCCACCGGTGCCGATGCTTATATCGGTGTTTGCCAGGTATTTGCGGAGCGCGTGGTTGAACCGAAAGGAAGCATGATTTCTATTATCACCGACGATGTCGACGCCTGGTATCAACGACTGGTGGATAAAGGTCTGACAGTCGAACCACCTCATCGACTCGAGCAGTTCGGCATCTACACTTTTTTTATCAGGGATCCGAATGGTTACCAGATCGAATTCCAGCAATTCGACGCATGATAATTATCAGTTCTGGGCCTTGATCAGGCGGCTAATCGATGTTGGTGAAGATGCTGGTAGTCCGGCAGCACGGTATCGTAAATTTCCTTAACTCGATCCGGAGCCTCGGAGATGTCGATGTATTGCCTGGGCTGCGCCTTCAGCCCGTCGGAGTCACGCAGGTTGGTATGCCACGAACCGCCGTCATACCAGCTCACTTCGTCGCGCTTCCCGGGTTCCCAACTGAGCGCTGCCTCGATGTAGGGGATGCCCACTGCATTGCAGTAAGCCTCGACGATACCATGTGGGTTTTCCAGTAAGTCATCGCTGTCTATGACCGGTGGCGCATGGCCTAACTGGTTGCACAGGCGATCGAAAAGCGCGCGCTGCTCGACGAAGGCGATCTCCTTCAACACGAAGTCTGGCCAGTGCTTGTACATCGAGGTGGCGACCTTGGCCGGGTCCCGGATCAGGAAACTGTGATTGAACTGATCTAGAAATTCTTTGCTCCACAGGTGTTCGATGTAGTGCGGGAAGTCCTTAGAGAAAGTCGGGCCTTTCTCGGCAGCCGATTTCAATTTCTGCCACACGCTATCAAAAGTGAGGCCTTGCGTGCGGGGAGTATCTGGCTTAATTCGCGGCCAGCGAGCATCTTCACCCTGGTACCAGGCTTCGCCAAAGGGTTCGTGGAAGCAGGTCATATCGCCGCGCATACGCATCATCCATTCGAACGCGGTCGAGGTGGAACGCGGCGTGGCCCAGAGTGCCAGTATCTTATGCATAAACGGTTATCTACTGCAGGGAGGAGAGCAATTTCCCGTGACGACCAATCGGAGCCGTGCCGAGCGATTTATAAATGCGCCAGTAAAGCGCGGTATCGGACGACACGATCGGTTTGCCGACTGCGGCCTCGAGATCACGGTCCAGCGAGACGATGCGCTGCGGCAAGCCGTCCGCCCGGCGAAAGTTGGGCATACCGTTAACCACGATTGCGTCGATATCGGGTGCCTTTTCGATGACATATTCCATCGACCTTTGCGCAAGATCACCGTCGAAGATCCAGATGCAGTCGTTGCATTCCTGCTGGGTCTTGAAAAAACCCATGTCGGTGAAATTGGCGTAATAAACCAGGTCGAACCCGGCTTCCCTGAGAAAGCGCGCGTAACCGTCGCGCCAGTCAGGCCAGTAATAAACCGAGTTCAGGGCAATTCTTTCTGCACCCATGTCACGCAGTGCCTCGACCACGCAATAGCCGGCCATGTGAAACGGGGTTTCGTAGCTGTCGCCAATTCGGTTGCAGATATCGTCGATATCATCCGGGGTTGTACCCTGGCAATGCACCCAGTTGGTTCCGACCTGGCCGCAGACATCGGCACCATTGTTCGACATGCAGTGCACGAATTCTTCGAGCAGGTGAAAGTTATCGACGCGTTGTGTTAGTTCGTGTTCGTATTCAGGGACGTGCAGCATGCGTCCATGGGCACCGACATTGTCGGCGCTGATGCGCAGAAAATCACTCGGCGCTGCGTCGAAGTCATGCGGCGGCGAGGTGAAGCCCACCTGGTAGGTGAAAAGCTTATTTTTCAGAATTTTCCAGCGTTCCGGTTTCATCGTGTAGGCACCTGTGATCTTCAACCGGGTGATTTATATCCTCGGGTCGCGATCAGGGCAAGTCATTTTACCCAGGAATAAAAAAAGCCAGGCTGGTTAGCCTGGCTCTTAAACTGAACTGATCTACCGAGTGACTCGGCAGTTCAGCTAGATGGGAGTGATATTCTCAGCTTGAGGACCTTTCTGGCCGTCGGTTACTGTGAATTCAACTGCCTGTCCTTCAGTCAGGGTCTTGAAGCCTGTGCCCTGAATTGCGCTGAAATGTGCGAATACGTCGGGGCCGGATTCACGCTCAATAAAACCAAAACCTTTAGCTTCGTTGAACCATTTTACTTTGCCGGTTGTCTTGTCAGACATAATTTGTACCTATTTAAAAATAATAATAAAAAACCTTTGTGCAAGGCGATGTCGCCGGAAACCAGGCTATAACTTTATTGACTACAGAACGAGAGAACACTGAAAGACTTCGAAGAGAGGGAATAAACTTTAGACATAGAATCAAGCTGAACAGGAATATATACGCAAATCAAGCAATGTCAACCGGTTTATGGGGCCTAATTCGGTGATTTTTTATTTGCTGTAGTCGCGTTCTACCAGCGCAATGCGCGTCATATAGTTCGAATACCATCTATCCCTACCCAATTTTTGCACCTCGAGATGTTCTGCATGAGCCTTCCATTTTTTAATCGATTCGAGATCTGACCAATAAGAAATCGTGATACCCAGATCTTCGCGCGCCGATTCGATCCCGAGAAAACCCGGCTGCAGCGCTGCTAACTCGACCATGCGTGCGGCGGTTTCGGCATAGCCTTCGATATCGTCATTATGAAGCGATGAAAATATTACCGCGTAGTAGGGCGGTTCGGGGGTGTTGGCAATCAGGCTCATGGTTGTTCCGGTGAGTAAGAGGTTAACAATCCAGCTGCTCGGCAAGATGCACGATACTGGTCGCATGCAGCGTATTCGCGGACCACGGTGCGACGTTCTTGGGTTCCTTGCGGCCGTATTCGAACGGGCGTTCGATGTAGGCGGTTTCTAGCCCGCAGGAGCGCGCGGCCTCCAGATCACTATGATGAGCCGCGGCGAACATGACCTGCCCGGGTTCGGCAGCAAAAGTGCGTGCTACGCCAAGATAGGTGTCGGGATGCGGTTTGTACTTGTTAAAGTTCTCTGCGCTTAGAATACAGTCCCAGGGTAATCCTGAATGCTTCGCCATTTCGGTTAACAGGCCGATGTTGCCGTTTGACAGTGAGCAGATAATAAACTTCGATTTCAGTCGGGAAAGCCCCTCGACCGAGTCGGGCCAGGGATCAAGGCGATGCCATACCCGGTTCAAATGCTGGCGCTCTGCTTCGGTGAGCGAATCGAGCTTAAAATCACCGAGTACCTTGTCGAGAATGCGACGATGCAAATCGTCCAGGATGACCCATTCACCCTTATCCATGACCTCGCGCATCGCGGGCTTGTAACCGGCGCGCCAGGCGAGTGCGAATTCATCCGGATCCACCTCGAGGTTCATAGCAGCCACCTCGCGTGAAACCGAACCATGCCAGTCGACCACGGTGCCGAATACATCAAAGGCAATGACTTTGAACTTTGCCGCGATATTACTCATTCCTCGTAACCCCATTTTCTTTCTTCGATAAACTCGATTTCGGCAATGATCACCGCCTGTGCCGGAACCTTGCCGGGAATCCCGGTTTCGCCGTAAGCCAGGTGCGGCGAAATTTTCAATTTTCGCGTACCACCGATGCGCATGCCCTCGATTCCCTGGAATAATCCCGCAAACAGGTTTTCACGATCGACGCGCAAATCGGTCAACAGCGTTTCACCGTTGTCTTCGAGTCGAGCGCGATCGATCAGGCCCCAGGGATGCTCCCAGCGAATTGGCTCGCCTTTATTCAGCCACATTTTTAAACGAACCTGGTAAACATGCTGGCGTTCGATAGGCGCGCCCTGACCCGGAGTGTCCGCAATAACTTTTATCCCGGAGTGCTGCATCGAACAGCTAACCGAAACTCGAGATCTGGCGTAGATCGCCTGCCTGCCATAAGTAGTAAATCACGAGGCTTTGATCATTGGTGCGAAAACCATGTGGTGTATTGGACTCGACATAAACCACATCTCCGGTGCTGCGCTTGGCTTCCTCGGCTGCGCCAATTTTAAACTTGGCCGATCCGGCAAGGATGATATATATCTCCTCAGCCTGGTGTTGATGGCGGGGATATACAATATCCGGCCCATAGATGCCAATGCCTGCGCGGATGCGTTCGCTAACGAAGGGGCCCTGCTTGCCGATAATTTCGGCGAATCCGTAAGCGGCCAGCATCGCGTCGCTTACCACGTCATCCTCTTTTTTATAGCTTTGTTCCCAATAGAGGCGATCTTTATGCCTGGCAAATGTTTCCAGCAGGTCCCGGGTTTGCGGATTTCCATTGACAATGGCATCGTCCAGAAGATTGGCGGCGGGCAGGTAAGCTTGCCCGACATCGATCCAGTCGTTTCCCCAGTCATCTATCGCGGGCTTGAATTTGTCAACCACCGGGTGAGTTTGCATGAGCCCGAAATCGCGTACTGCATTGAGTAATTCCAGATCGGCAATTTGCACACTCATATCCACTCCTGGGTTTGAAGTATCAGCGTTAAGCCGACCGCTATCATAACGCAGGCAGCGAGGATGTTAATTCCGCGAATGGCTCGCGTGTTTTTGAAAATCAGGCTGGCACGATCGGCCAGGTAGGCGTAAACCAGTTTGGCACCACCGACACCGATAATTGCGATAACCATAATGATCAGTGTATCGGCCGGGGTCATCTGGGAGAGATCGAGAAAGGCTGGAAAAAAGCCAAGATAAAACAGGATGGCTTTCTGATCGCCGAGGGTGATCAGAAAGCCGGTCAGAAAGCTCGAACCCCAGGAGGATTGTTTAATCTCATCAGATCTGCGTGTTTTCGAGTCCGCGCGCCATAATGATATCCCCAGCCAGATCAGGTAAAACCCGCCAATATATTTAATCAGCTTGAATTGCGCGCCCATCAGTTCGGCCACCAGGGCCAGGCCATAAACCGCAACCAGGATGAAAATAATATCGGCAACGACGATGCCGAGCGCGGTGAACATGCCATGGGTGAAACCGAATGCCGCGGATCGTGCGGCGACGGCGAGCACGCTGACGCTGGGGATGACCGCGAGCACAATCATTGTTCCAAATAAGGCGCTAGTGCTGGCTAGCGATAAGGTCGATTCCAGCTGAATACTCCTGTTCTATATGAGCTCCGGGCGCACAGTCTGGTTTAGCCTCTAGTCGAGGCGGGTCATATCCTGGCCACAGCACATCGGGGATTTGATCATGCCATGCCCGTCAGGACACTTAGATACCTGTATTTCATCACCGCTATCTGCGGTAATACTGCCGTGTTCAAGTTCCTTGTCGCAACTACCGCAAGTCATGGTACCGATAGTCATGCCACAGGCTTCACATTTGTATACCGCCATTTTTCTTCCTCCAGGTGATTAAGGCTCAGAGTTTACCAGTTCATATCATCGATTACCGCTGCTTCCCGGAGAATTTCGTAGCGGGAATTATTGATCCCTTGAGGTCAGCCATGCCGAGTGATGATTTTATCCAGCTGATCGGCGAAGGCTTTGCGGTCGCTGTGATTTAACGGCGCCTGGCCACCCGAATCGATGCCACTGGAACGTAACGATTCCATTAAATCCCGCATCGTCAGTCGCGCCTTGATGTTATCGCGGGTAAACAGTTCTCCCCTCGGGCTCAGAGCCTGCCCTTCATTTTCGATGATTTCGGCAGCCAGCGGAATATCGCTCGTGATCACCAGGTCGCCGGCGGCGAGGCGATTGACAATTTCATTGTCTGCGACATCGAATCCCGATTTTACCCTGAGGAAACTGATGTGGCGCGATGGCTTGACCGCTATATCGTGATTCGCGATCAGGGTA
>CALJYH010000084.1 GCA_937984095.1 uncultured Gammaproteobacteria bacterium
GCAAATGTCGGTGGAACAGGGCATGGCTGAAAAACTTGATCTGAAACTCGGCGACCAATTGACGATGACCGTCGGCAGCAAGGTTCTGCAGGCCGAGGTGACCAGTATCCGTTCGGTGGTCTGGGAAAATTTCAAACCTAATTTTTACCTGATTGCAAATCCCGGATTACTTGAATCATTCCCTCAAACCTGGTTGTTGAGCGCCCTGATCGCAGACCACAACAAGACCGACCTGAAACAGCTGTTGAAACGCTACCCTTCGATCACACTACTCGACATCAGCGAGCTGATGGCGCGCGTGCGCGCGATTGTTGACAAGGCCACGGTGGCCTTACAATTTTTCTTCCTGTTTGCGCTGGCGTCGGCGACCATCGTGTTGCTGGCGGCGATACAAACCGGTAAACACGAGCGTGAAATTGAATCTTCGCTGCTGCGTGCCTTGAGCGCACATACCAGCCAGCTGTATCGGGTGCATGTGTTCGAATATACCCTGATGGGTGCGCTGATTGGCTTTTTCTCGGCCTGCTTCGCGAGCCTGGCAGGTTGGGCGATCAGTGTCTATTTCTTCAAGATAGAGTTTCAGTTATCCCCCGCGGTCTGGATATACAGCCTGATGTCCGCCTGCCTCGTCCTGACCCTGGCCGGTACACTGGTCAGCCGCAGGGTTTATAATATTTCACCGATGAAAATATTGCGTTCCTGACCCGGTCAATCGTGAATTCCACCTCCGATAAACAGTTTGTTGCGGCAGTTACCAGTCAAATTGGCTGGGACCAGGAGCTTAGCCGCGCGATGGAATATGCGAGCGGTGTCAAACATGAAAACAAAAGCCTGCCCCGTAGCGTCGATGTTGCCAGGCGGGTGCTGGAACTCGGTAGTGATCGTGATGCCGTAATTGCAACCCTGCTCAGTGATCCCGCACTGCGTGATGTGCTTGATATCAAGCACATCGAAACCGAGTTTGGCAATAAAATTGCCCAGCTGACGCAGGGGGTAAACAAGCTGAATACTCTGAAGGAGGGGACGCAAGCTCGAATCAATACCCCTGAACAGGCCGAAAAACTGCGGCGGCTGCTGATGGCAATTATCAGCGACGTACGCGTGATGCTGATCAAGCTATGTTACCGGGTGGAACGATTGCCGTTGCTAAAGCACGATGACTACGAGCAACGTCGATGGATTGCGCAGGAAACCCTCGATATTTTCGCACCCCTGGCCAATCGTCTGGGCATGGGTTTGCTCAAATGGGAGCTTGAAGACCTGGCTTTTCGAGCTCTCGAACCCCAGGCTTACAAGCGTATTGCCCGGCTGCTGGAGGAGAAACGCAGCGAGCGCGAGGCATTTATCGAAAAGTTTATCGCGCAGCTGAAAGATCTGCTGGCACAGCAGGAGCTCAACGCGAGCGTTCAGGGTCGCGTCAAGCATATTGTCAGTATCTGGCGCAAAATGCAGCGTAAGAACCTCGAGTTTCATGAACTCTTTGATGTTCGCGCGGTAAGGATACTGGTCGATTCGGTGGCCGATTGTTACGCGGTACTGGGTGTCGTGCACACGACCTGGCAGCATATTCCCGCGGAGTTCGACGACTATATCGCCAATCCCAAGGAGAATGGGTACCAGTCACTGCACACCGCGGTGGTTGCCGACGACGGTAAAATTGTTGAAGTTCAGATTCGTACTTTTGAAATGCATGAAAATTCCGAGCTCGGCGTTGCCTCGCACTGGCGCTACAAGGAAGGCGCGAGGCTCGACCAGCGTATGGAATCCAATATTGCCCAGATGCGCGATCTGCTGCAGGGCACGGCAGAAGAGGTGTCGGATGCGATTTCGGAAATATCGACGGAACTATCCAATGATCGAGTCTATGTGTTTACGCCAACCGGACAAATTGTCGATATTCCACTGGGTGGAACCCCGCTTGATTTCGCCTATAGCATTCACTCAGAAGTTGGCCACCGTTGCCGTGGAGCCAAGGTCAACGGGCGTATTGTTAATCTGACAGCGGTTTTGAAAACGGGTGATGAAGTCGAAATTCTGACGACGAAGGAAAGTCGCCCCAGTCGCGACTGGATGAACAAGAACCTGGGTTTCATCAAGTCAGCAGGCACGCGGTCCAAAGTTCGTAACTGGTTTAATCACCAGGATTTTGAGCAAAACCTGCTGGATGGCAAAGCGATCTATGATCGCATTCTGAGCAAGTATTCGATTCATGACGCAAATTTGAAAGACCTGGTTGCGCATTTTAAACGCAAGGATGCGGACCAGTTTTTTGCCGATATCGGTCGCGGATTGATAACTTCACCCCAGATCCTGGGGTATCTGCAAGCTGAACCCGAGCAGGATCCTTTCAGGAAAATTAAAAAAGAAACCAAAACCCCGACCTCCAGGGATGAAGTCAGCATTCATGGTGTCGGTAACCTGATGACCCAGTTTGCGCAGTGCTGCAAACCCGTGCCAGGCGATTCGATTATTGGTTTCATAACCCTTAACAGCGGTATTTCGATACACAAGCGTAGTTGTTCGAACATTCTCGCATTACCTGAAGAGAAGCGCCCGCGCCTGATCGAAGTTGACTGGGGCCATCAAAACGGTTCGGTTTACCCGGTTGAAATTACCATGACCGCATACCAACGCACGGGCTTGATGCAGGATATCAGTACGATCCTGGCAAATTTGAAGGTCAACCTGCTGAATATCAATTCCAACACCAACCAGGCGGAGCAGATGGTCTATACCCGCCTTACCATGGAAATTCACAGCGTTGACGAACTGGTGCTTATTATTGACAAGCTTTCACAATTGCCTAATGTTCAAGATGTCAAGCGAATCGCCTGAAGGGCAGCGGGTAACAACAATGGCAGCGGGCGATAAAAAAGCAGTAATCAAACGGCGATTTTGTATTGCCCCGATGATGGATTGCTCGGATCGACACTCGCGTTTTTTTCTGCGCCTGTTTTCTAATCGCGTCCTGTTGTATACCGAAATGATTACCGCGGCGGCTGTGTTGCATGGCGACCGTGACCATCTGCTCGGATTCAACAAGGAAGAACATCCACTAGCCGTTCAACTCGGTGGTTCCGATCCGGAACAGCTTTTCCGCGCCGCCCAGATTTGTGCGGCATACGGTTACGATGAAATCAATTTAAATTGCGGATGCCCCAGTGACAGGGTCCAGTCTGGCAGCTTCGGCGCCTGTTTGATGAAGGACCCAGCGTTGGTGGCTGACTGTGTGGGGGCACTAAGGTCTGCAACATCCCTGCCGGTTACGGTGAAGCACCGGACCGGTATTGACCAGCAGGATGATTACGAAATTTTCGCCGGCTTTGCCGGGGCCCAGATCGATGCCGGGGCACAGGCGCTCATCGTGCATGCCCGCAATGCCTGGTTACAGGGGCTCAGTCCGAAACAAAACCGCGAAATACCACCGCTGAAGTATGACTGGGTTTACCAACTTAAACGGGATTTCCCGGATCACGAGATTATCATCAATGGCGGAATCAAAACGCTCGAAGCCTGCCGCGAACATTTGCTTCATGTTGATGGCGTAATGCTTGGTCGTGAGCCCTACCAGAATCCATACCTGCTGCATAACGTTGACCAGGTGATTTTCGATCAGCCAGAGGCGGAA
>CALJYH010000085.1 GCA_937984095.1 uncultured Gammaproteobacteria bacterium
GTGGATATCCCTTTAAAATGATTGCTAGCCTGGGTGGCATAACCTGTATTTGATATAAATCGACTGATGCGCGATAGTACACCGGCAGGGAATGCCGTGCTACCAACCCCAGGCAGGAACCCTCGGGTAAAATCAGAATCAAAAACCAGGGCTATATGGAACCATCGTTATACAAATATATCTTGATGCACAGCAAGAAGGACCAGTTTGCCCTGGTTCTTCTATCATTGGCATCTCTCCCCCTGGTTTATATAACGCTCGAACTACCCAAGAGAATAATCAACCTGCTCGAAGGTAGGGACCTCCCAGCAGGAATACTCGGTTATGAATTTGATCGGCTCGAGTACTTAATGATACTCAGCTTTGCCTTTCTATTGGTCGTGCTTATCAGCGGATTACTCAAGTATATCTTAAACGTATACCGCGGCGCCCTCGGTGAACGTGTGCTGCGTCGATTCAGATTCGAGCTTTACGAGCGCATCCTGCGTTTTCCCATGCCACATTTTAAACGGGTATCGCAGGGAGAGCTGATTCCGATGATCATGGCGGAAACCGAGCTTCTTGGAGAATTTATCGGCGAGTCTTTCACCTTGCCAGTTTTTCAGGGTGGCATCCTGTTAACCTACCTGTTCTTTATTTTTGAACAGGATCCATTTCTAGGTCTTGCCGCAATTGCCCTCTATCCGTTTCAGTTATACGTAATCCCGCGTTTACAGAAACGCGTCAACGATCTGTCAAAAGAACGCGTGGCAACGGCACGTAATCTATCCGGCCGTATCGGTGAAACGGTTTCCGGAATCGGGGAGGTTCACGCCAACGATACCAGCCACTTTGAACGCGCCCACATCGGCCAGCGCCTGGGCAAGATCTACCTGATTCGTTTCGCGATTTACAAACGTAAGTTTTTCATCAAGTTTCTGAATAATTTTATCGCCCAACTGACGCCTTTTTTCTTTTATTCTGTCGGGGGTTATTTTGTATTGCGCGGTGACCTATCGATAGGCTCGATGGTTGCAGTGCTGGTAGCTTACAAGGATCTCTCCGGTCCCTGGAAGGAATTGCTGCGCTACTATCAGCGCATGGAAGATATCAGGGTAAAACACGCTCAAATCATCCAGCAGTTCAATCCCCAGAATATGCTTGCCGCTGAAATCATCGACCATCGTCCCGAAACCCTTGAATTGCCCGGTCGTGAAATCCAGGCCAATAATATTCGCTACACTGAAGACGGGCTCTACTTCAGCATTGATGGTACCAGTTTCAAATTTCCAATAGATCAACATTACGCCGCCGTAGGATTAGGCAATAGCGGCAAGGATGAACTCGCTTTCCTGGTGTCTAGGTTAACTAATCCAAGCTCGGGAAGCATCACCGTTGGCGACCGGAAAATGGAAGATATACCCGAGTCAATCACAGGCAAGCGCCTCGGTTATGTTGGTGCTGGAGCCTTCATGTTTAACGGCACGGTTTACGATAATATTTGCTACGCACTCAAACATCAGCCGATAAGCAAACAAGGTGGCGATGAGAGCAAGGAAATCGAAAACGAACGACTGCTCTCCAGGCAGGCGGGTAATTCACCTCACCGCTATGACGACGACTGGATCGACCACACTTCACTTGGCCTGGAGAACCCTGAGCAGTTGGTTGCACGTATTATTGAAACTCTCACATGCGTCGAACTGGATGACGAAGTCTACCAGTTCGGATTGCTATCTCATGTGGATCAATCGAAGAATACCGAACTGACCAGTCGCGTTATGGAGGCTCGAAAACAACTGCATGACAAGTTCAGGGAGCCGGATATTGCACGACTCGTCGAACCCTTCGATCAGGAAAAGTACAACCTCAATATGACGGTATCCGAGAACCTGCTTTTCGGAACTGTTTACGGCGAATCTATTAACGCTGAACAGCTGATTGACAACCCGTTAATTCATAAAGTTCTCGGTGAGTTCTTCCTGGACCAGGAATTTCTGAATGCTGGCGTGCAGATTACTGAAATCATGCTAGATCTGTTTTCCGACGTCGAGCCCGACAGCGAGCTGTTCGAGCAATTCAGCTTCATCAACGCTGACGACCTGCCGGAGTTTAATAAACTGTTGCAACAAACCAGGCAAGACGGCGTTGAAAATCTACAACAGTCTGATAAGCGTCGCCTGATGTCGCTGCCATTCAAGCTTATCGTGGCACGACATCGACTGGGCCTGATAACCGAACCTATCCAGCAAACCATTCTCGAAGCACGACGTCGGATCCACGCACTCGCAGAAACCGAGGATCTTGGCATCGAGTTTTTTGACGAGTCCAGCTATAACCCGCGTATTTCGGTGCAGGATAATATCTTGTTTGGCAAGCTGGCATACGGGCAGGCACACGGGCAGCAAAAGGTCAACGCGCTAATTGCCGACGTGGTTGAGACCCTTGGCCTGCGCAACGAAATCATCGCGGCCGGGCTCGATTACGAGGTCGGCGTAGCTGGTGGACGCCTGTCTCCGGTTCAGCGACAAAAGCTGGGGCTCGCGCGAGCCCTGCTTAAAGCGCCTGATTTTCTGGTTATCAACGAAGCCTTATCAAGCCTCGATCCAGCGAGTCAACGTCGCATGATCGACAGCGTTAAAAAAGAGATGCAGGGCCGTGGAATTCTATGGGTACTCGGGCGTGTTCAGCTCGCAGAGCAGTTCGATGCAGTAGTGGTGATGGAGCGAGGCAAGATCCTGGACACTGGATCATTTGCCGAGATGAAAGAAAATAACGATCACTTCCAGCTTTTACTGGCCTCGGAGTAACTTCAATCAGGCGCTATTCCTGTCGACTGAAAATAAAGATGTGTCGTTAGCCATCGATCGACAATTTCACGCCTGATCCCACCCGATAAACTATCCCAGCTGAGACGCAGTGGTGGGCTGAAGGGTTTCAAACCTGCTCTCGCGCCAAGCTCAATTAGCGTTTTTCGAGTAAAGCAGTTGATGTGCTCGAGTGGATGAATCGCGTCGAGGTCGGGGTTCCAGCCCCTTCGCACAAGGTCACTGGCTACACCGCGACCATCTGGCACACGGATATTTACGAAACCCGTCGATTTCAAACGCTGGCAAAGTGCCTGCATGGTTTGCACTGGATTGGATAAATGCTCAAACACCTGGTTTGCATAGATAAAGTCAAAATCATCTTCAACGAGGTTTAAATCATCGATAACCGTTACCCCCATTTCTCGTGCGTGTTCGACGCGTTGTGCTGACAATTCGTAGCCGACGACATTTAAACCGTGAGCTTGCGCCATCCGACTCCAATAACCCCATCCCATACCAAAATCCAGTACCCGTATCTGATCGGGTCTCTTGTCAAACATTCTGGACAGCGTATGAATCTGTCCGGCATATTGGATGTATAGCCTGGACTTTGCGGTTTGTTTCTTTTGCAGGCTCTGCGCATGATTAACCCAGCTCCGATACAGTGCCTGCATCCCATCTTCGTTCAAGATAGGATCCTGGTAGATAAATTCACAATCTGTGCAAGCTATAATCCGGTAATCCCCGGACGCCAATGACTCCAGTGGCACTCTTCCCTGGTAAAACTGTTCGATGAAGCTTGCGAGACGTTGATCATGATAGGGGATTTCGCACAGTGGGCTATTGCTGATTGATCCACACAGAGGGCAACCGGCGCGCTGTTGAAATCCGACCGGCATCGTTTACTTGTAAGGATCTGCCGCGTCTCGCAACCCATCTCCAAAGAAGTTGAATGTCAGGATTACCAAAATGACAGGCACTACCGGGAACAACAGCCATGGATACAGAGCCACCACGTTAATGTTCTGCGCTTCGTTTAGCAGTACACCCCAACTTGTTACCGGTGGTCTTAACCCGAGCCCCAGAAAACTCAACGCGGTTTCACCGAGTATCATTGCAGGCACCGAAAGCGTGGCCGATGCGATTAAATGACTCATGAATCCGGGTAACAAATGTCGACCGATAATGCGCCCGGGCCTCGCGCCCATAAGCTCGGCCGCGGCGCAATAGTCTTCCTCGCGTAGCGACAGCAATTTAGAACGCACCGCGCGCGCCAATCCGGTCCAGTCGAGCATCGCCAGGATTACCTTGATGCCAAAAAATATCAGTATCGGGCTCCAGTTCACCGGTAACACCGCTGACAGGGCCATCCACAACGGCAGCTCGGGAAACGAACGAATCACTTCAATCATTCTTTGCACCGTGGAATCTACCCAACCCCCGTAGTAGCCGGCAAGGCCACCAATTACGATTCCCAGGGAGAAACTGATTATGATTCCGACCAGGCCAATGGTGAGCGATATCCGCGCACCGTAGGTAATCCGCGAAAACATGTCACGCCCTAGGCGGTCGGTACCGAGTAAAAAGAAAGTGCCGTTTTCGGGTGGACATACGAGGTGAAAGCGGGATTCGAATAAACCCCAGAACCGATAACTGTCACCCTGACAAAAGAAACGCAGGGGCTGCACATCATCCTTTCGTTCCGGATAGTTACGCTTCAGGATTTCCATATCGAGCTCGTAATCCCTGCCGTACACAAAAGGCCCGATAAATTCTCCGTTGTGGAACAAGTGCACACTCTGCGGTGGCGAATAAATAAATTCGGTATTACGGCTATGCAGGTTGTATGGCGCGATTACCTCGCTGAACATGATAGTGGCATAGTTCAGCGCCAGGATAACACCGCAGATTACCGCCAGGCGATGTCGACGCAGTTTCCACCACATCAGTTTCCACTGGGACGCCATGTAATACTTTTCCTGCGCTGGCGTTAGCGTCTCAATGGAATGGGGATCGAAGGGCTCACGCGAAACAAAATGATCCGTACTCATTTGCTTGCCCCTCCACCAAGCCGTATGCGAGGATCGAGCAGAGCCAGCGCTATATCAGAGACCAGAACACCAAACACGGTCAACAACGCCAGAAACATCAGGAATGAACCCGCCAGGTACATATCCTGGCTCTGTAGCGCGCTTAACAGGATCGGTCCCGTGGTCGGTAACGACATCACCACGGCGACAATTTCGGCACCGGAAATTACAGTGGGTAAAAGGTTGCCGACATCGGCAACGAAGAAATTAAGCGCAACGCGCAACGGATACTTGACTAGCAGTTTACCCGGTGGCAAGCCCTTAGCTCGCCCGGTGGTGACATATTGCTTTTGTAACTCATCCAGCAGGTTGGCGCGCAAGCGCCTGATCATACCGGCAGTTCCCGAAGTGCCGATAACGATAACCGGAATCCACAAATGCTCAAGAATTGAAACCAGCTTATCCATGCTCCATGGGGCATCGATGTATTCCGGGTCCATCAAGCCACCGATACTGGTACCGAAGTAAACATTTGCGAAATAGAGCATCACCAGCGCGAGCAGGAAGTTTGGTGTCGCAAGGCCGAGGAAACCGAGCGTGGATAATCCGTAATCGCCCCAGCTATACTGGTGGGTCGCGGAATAAATACCAATCGGAAAGGCAACGATCCAGGTAAACAGGATAGTCGCGATCGAAATAATGACGGTCAGGAAAAGTCGATCACCGACCACCTCGGTGACCGGTAAGTCATACTCGAATGAATAACCAAAGTCGCCCTGCAACATTCCTGTAAGCCAGACCCAGTATTGATGCAACAATGGCTTGTCGAGCCCATACTGTTCACGCAGGAACTGGATTTTATTTTCGTCTACCGATTCGCCCTGGCTTTGCAGCTCGGCGATATGACTTTCAAGGTAATCCCCCGGCGGCAACTGGATAATCACGAATACCAGCATGCTGATGACCAGCAGCGTGGGTATCATCGTCAGTATACGGCGCAGAATATAGAGAAGCATTAGCGCCTGGCCTCGTCGAACCAGAAAGTATCAGGTTTATAAATGCCAAAATATGCGCCTGGTGAAATATCGTAAAAACCGGTATCCGGCACATTATGCAGGTAATTGCTGACTACAACGGGATGCGGAACGTGGTTAACGATGCCAATGGTGAACATATGATCGCGATGAATTTCAAGCATCTGGTGCCAGATCGACTCGCGCTGTTCATGGGTGTAGGCGCGCATCCACTGATCGTGCAGATCGACAAGTTCCTGGGCCGCCGCCAGGTCCGGCGCTTCACCGCTTTTCCCGCTCGATTCGTAGTACGACCCCCACTTCGGCCACTGGTACTGGTACTTGGAAGTTGGCGCCAGCTCACGAGGGCTGTTCTCAGCGGTTGGTATTGCGTTCTCCATACCAGACCAGATGGACATCATCGCATCGCCCGAAAATATCCGGTTGCGAAATACTTCCCGTGTCGAGGGAATGCTGTAGAGCTTGATTCCCGCCTGCAGCCAGCTGTCACTAATCAGCTCGAGAACATCGGTCTGCTCGGTACTTTCACCCGCTGTCTGGATCAGTATTTCCAGTGGCCGCCCATCTGGCAGCAGGCGAACTCCGCGATCATCACGGTTGGTTAAGCCGAGCTCATCCAGCAACTGGTTAGCGTGTTTCAAATCGTACTCGATCCAGGCAGTTTTATATTCAGGCTTGTAAAGCGCGGCTTCCTCCAGAACGGCATTATTGCTTTCCTGGACCAGGCCAAAATAAACCACCTGGTTGATTTCGTGACGATGTATCGCAAGTGAAAGCGCGTGTCGAAAGCGCACGTCTCGCATTAATTCACGATACGCCTTGTCGTTGGTATTCAGGTTAGGGTAAAGCGCGATATGAGCACCCTTGGCAGTTTGCCACAGACGCACGTCAAAATTGTTTCGTTTCGACGACGATTTTAAAAAGGTGTAGTTATCCATGCGCAGGTAACGCGCCTGCAGGTCCGATTCATTGGCGCCGGTCTTAGCGGGCACCAGTTTACTGGAGGCTATATTGATTGCGATCGAATCGATGTAAGGCAGCTGCCGACCATTCTGATCTACGCGGTAATAGTAGGGATTACGCTTGAAAATAAACCGGTCCGAAGGCGGATAGGTGGTATTAACCCAGGGTTGCAAGGTCGGCAAGTCGGGATTAGTCGCCTTGTAGGGACGATCTTGATTGACGTGGATCCCCATCCAGTTGCGCTT
>CALJYH010000086.1 GCA_937984095.1 uncultured Gammaproteobacteria bacterium
CCGCTGGACCCTGTCACTGGCCATGGTGATATCCCTGTTGGCCCTGCCATGTCTAATCCCGGCGGGCGATTTGCGCGCACAGGTCTCGACGGACGAGTTTCACGGCGACTGTCTCTTCTGCCATGAGACGGACAGTCAAACCGATGGTTCGCTATTACTCCCCGAACCGGAAGTGTGCCAACTCTGCCATAGTCCCGACAATGATCATGCTATATTGATCCAGCCGACGACTGCAGATCCCTTGCTACCCCTGACTAAAGGCTTGATGACCTGTATTACCTGCCACGATCAACATTCACCACAGTCATTGCAGTTGCGCCTGCCCGTCACCCAACTATGTGCCTCCTGCCATGATCTCTAAAGCTTGCCACGTAGCAGACGACTAGGCTGCCCTTTGATGCAGCCAGCAGAGGAGGGGTTCATATACAGACGCTCGAATTAAAACCACAAGAAGCGACAAGCGGCCATGAACCGACATTCAGGATCTAGTCGATAACCACTGCTTTCGGCACCAGGCCGCCATCTGTCAATTCGGAAATCATGGTTATAGAATTGTTTTGGTTTTAATCGAGAGTAACCCCGCTGATTCTCTATCGATTCATTACGGATGTTTACTACTCTGGCCCAAAATAGGCATCAACCACCAAAGTCTCGTCTCCACGTTTCAGTTCAATAGTTGCTGAGCCCCCCGGGCGCTTGGCCTTGACTGCATAGATCAGATCAAAATTATCCTCGAGTAGCACACCGTCAATTCGCAGCAGACGATCTCCTTTGCTGATCCCGGCTTCCGCGGCCGCCGAGCCCGATACACGTTCAGTTACCAGCAGCCCCACCTGATCATCACTATCATCCAGCATTACGCCGAGCCTGACCCCCTTCGGTTTAAATACCTCGTACTCCTGATAGACCAGATAGTCGACTGCTCGCATTGGAAAGTTCGGAATCTGCACATCCATGAGTTGGTCAAGCTTCTCTTCAGGGATCTCGAGGTTATGCCCCCCCACCAAAGTATAGGGGAGCGGCAGTCGGCGATGAACCCGGCGTGGGACGCCAAAGCCATAATTCACATGCCAGCCTCCGGCAATAATGACCATATGGTGATCAGGGTGTTCCCGCATATAGTCGGCCACTGTGGCGGCCATCGCCTCATCCCACAGGGTTTGACGGCGGAAGAAACTCTCCACTATAGGCGCCCCCGGCTCATGGACGGCGAAAATCTTTTCAATCATCGAACGCTGATAGGGGTCGCTCATATCCATCTCGGGGAGTTTCTCCCGGGTCCCATGATCGAGTTTATCCAGTGGTGTCATACTGACCTTGCGTCCTAGCGCTTTGGTAACATTGAGGCCAATCACCGGGATTTTCTGATCACGACTGAACTCCAGTAGCTCACGATAGAGTTCAAAATCGGTGCCCCAGTTCTCGAACCAGCGACTTTCTCGCAAGAACTCCTTCTCACTCAACTCACCAGCCACCCATCGATTGAGCGCAGCCTGCTGTCCGTCGTTGAACATTTCCATCCCCAAAGCCACCTGGTCGGGATAGCGTGCCTGCATCGCCTTTAAGATCTCGAGCTGCAGACGGTGGGATGCAGGATTATCGTGCTGCTCTCCTACGTAGACCAGCGGGTAGTGGATTAAGCTGGAAAACAGTTCCTGTTGATTGATGTAGTGACCGGTGGCGGTATGGAGGATATCACCGATTTCTGGTGTTCTAGTGGGTGGATAAGGTGCTTCACTGTCCCATTTGGGGGATGTATAACTACATCCTCCCTGAATAAGAAAAAATGAATAAATCAGGTTTCTCGCCAAACGACTCATCACATCTCCATAGTATGGACTGACAATGGTGGTATTTCGCTTTATGTTATTTCAACATCACTGCATTAGCTATTGTATCGTCAGCCAGGGGAATACCAACTCCAGTTCAAGGGTTTGGCCTGCCGCCTTTCTTGCAACATTTCTTAGGTTCTATTCTTATAAATTCTTTTTGCAGAAAAGACTGATTTATGGGTTGGAAGTAGATGGAAGTATCTAATTAGCAGAACATCTCTTGCGGGCACGAAGCATCCCTCGATATTTCAGTTTCAAGTGTCAGCTTCGGTCGTAAATCGCCGCTTAATTTCTGATTCTGGTGGTCGACTTCCACCAAAGGAGACGCTGAAAAGGAGCATGACCAACAAGCCGTTTCTGCTAAGATAACGGCTCGTTCGACTAACCGTTCGGGCCCGGGCTGGGTCTCGAGGTCCTGATTTCGCGATGCAAGACAACCTGATTCAAAAATACAACATTCCCGGACCCCGTTATACCAGCTATCCCACGGTGCCGTACTGGGAGCAGGATTCGGTCGATCCGGACAGTTGGAAGGCTACGGTCGACCGGGCATTCATCGAAAGCAATGCCAGCGAGGGAATTAGCATCTATATTCATCTCCCTTTTTGCGAGAGCCTGTGTACTTTTTGTGGATGCCACAAACGCATTACCAAACGGCATGACGTCGAAACACCCTACATCGATGCCTTGTTAAATGAATGGAGCAGCTATCGGCGGCTGTTTTCGACCATGCCGCGAATCAAGGAATTGCACCTCGGCGGCGGCACGCCGACATTCTTTAGTCCCGACAATCTGAAACGGCTGATCGATGGCATCATGCAGCACGCGGCACTGGCCGAGGACTACGAATGGGGACTAGAAGCTCACCCAAATAACACTTCCCGGGAGCATCTTCAAACCTTGTACGACCTGGGATTTCGCCGCTGCAGTTTCGGAGTACAGGACTACGATCCGCTGGTGCAAAAAACCATCAACCGGGTGCAACCATACGAGCGTGTACGGCAGGTGACCGACGGGGCCAGGGAAATCGGCTATACCTCGATCAGTCACGATCTGGTATTCGGATTACCACATCAGACGCTCGACAACGTCATCAACACGATCAACAAAACTAACCAGTTGCTACCCGACCGACTCGCGTTTTACAGCTATGCCCACGTGCCGTGGATCAAAGGCACAGGCCAGCGCGGGTTCAGTGAGGAAGATCTCCCCAGGGACGAGGCCAAGCGCGCACTGTACGAGGCGGGCAAGCAGCTTTTTTCCGAACTGGGCTACATCGAAATCGGCATGGATCATTTTGCGCTGGAAACCGACAGTCTGTACCAGTCGATGATAAACAAGACTTTACATCGTAACTTCATGGGATATACAGCGAGCAAAACCCGGCTCATGATCGGGCTCGGCATGTCGGCTATTGGTGATTCCTGGTACGCCTTTGCGCAAAACGAAAAAACGGTGCCGGAATACGAGACACGCGCCAACCGGGGCGAATTGCCAGTGTTTCGCGGTCATCTGTTAACCGATGAAGACCGGCTGATCCGTCAGCATATTCTCAATATCATGTGTCATTTCGAGACGTCATGGGAACAGCCGGAGATGCAGTTTTCGCAACTGGATGAATGCCTGAAAAAGCTCGAGGAAATGGAAAGCGACGGCCTGCTGCGGCTGGAGGACGATAAGCTTGTGGTGCCGGAATCGGCAAGACCCTTCGTCAGAAATATTTGCATGGCCTTCGATCTGCGACTGATGCGCAACGCCCCGGAAACCCGGATCTTCTCGATGACCATATAGAAGCCCGGTCTTCTTTTTCCGGTCCAGGGGAATTTTCAACACTTGCCTGGAGCATATTCAGACACCGCTTATCTGTTATTGAGCAGCCGCTTTTAGCCGATTCGGCTTTTTTATACGGACGAGGATAAAATGATTTTGCGGTTCTCGGCTACCTTAATCTCAACCAACCCGCCCCGGGGCATCCTACCCCGTTAGGGGCTATTTCAGGATTGGGGCCATGCCTGAAACAGGGTTCCTACCACTTCTGCCGGATAGGTATACCGGCAAAATTTTTGTATACCAATTTGTAAACTGAAAATCACGATTATAGAAATCCTTTTCTAAATCAAACACATTAAAAGGAAACTGGCGGAGAGAGAGGGATTCGAACCCTCGATACGTTGCCGTATACACACTTTCCAGGCGTGCTCCTTCGACCACTCGGACATCTCTCCTGATTCAATTTTTTTCGATTACGGATATCTTTTCTGGACAGGGCGCGAAGACTACATGATCAACCTGATGCTCGCAATATCTTGACTCAATCCAGCATTATCCAAAACCGCTAGGCGATCTACCCGCAATGAAATCCGGCGCCCGAGACTTCATGATTAGCTCTGGTATTGAACCAGCTCAGCGTTCAATACTGTATAAAAAGTCGGCGCCCTGATTTTCACCAGATACCGCTTCTGCTTGCCACCTATCGGATATCTGGTAACGCAGTTTAAGCGAATTGAGTGCTTCAACCAGACCAACACCGTAGCTCACGTAAAGCCTCGGTGACAGGTAACGACCCACGACCAGGGACGCCTGGTCACCACCATCACTGCTTTCGACACGCATTTCATCCAGACCAAACTGGTCACCGATTGACCTGGCCAGTTGGTCTCCACCGGCAAGTCCGAGTGCGAGCGCCGCTTTCGCCATCATTTCGCCTTCTTCTCCGCTAGCGCTTTCGACAGGACGACCAAGCAGCAAGTAAGACAGCGTGTTTGTCTGGCCCATGGCGGGATTCGAAAACAGCTCCAGTTGAGGTTGCTGAAGTCGACCTTTAACCTTGATGCCGGCGGTCACATTATTAGTTTTACGCACCGCACGTAAATCAAGTCCCGGGTTGGTGAGCGGCCCACCGGTAAACAACAGGCGCCCTTTTTCGATATCGAGACGTTGACCATAAGCGCGGTAACGACCTTCCAGGATATTGATACTACCTGTTCCCCGGGCAAGCTGGCCCGGCACTTCCTCGATCAACAGCCGGCCACCCAATCGACCCTCGAAGCCAAAGCCAAAGAAATTCACCCGATCGCCAAGAACCAGTTTAACCCTGGTAGAGACTGTCCATTTCGGTTCCGGCGCCTCAACGCCACCCACGATGACCGTGTCGTTGGATACCCGGGCCGCCGTGGTGATGTCTTTTGGCTGCAGTTTGGCGTAGGGAATGAGCAGATCGCCCTGGATATCGATCGCCTGATTTTGCAGCCTAACCTTCAGATCGGGCGAGGCCGTCACCGCTGCTTCGGGAATACGTGCAATCTCGAAGTTATCACCCTTGATACTGATCGTGGTCGGCCAGCCCTCGGTTGCATTGAGCCGACTGGTTCCCTGGATTGACAGATTACCCTCACCGGAACTCGCAGCGACATCGAAATTGAATTGCCCGTCATTGTCGCTGGAACCGGTCATTTTGATCTTGTCGATTCTCAATCCGAGCCTTGGTATCAGTAAAGCCGCTTCAAGAATCTCGGCGCGTCCACTCAGTTTGGGTTGTGCCAGGGTTCCATCGACGCCGAAGTCCAACGCCAACCTGCCCTGCATCTGCTCAATTTCCGGCAACAGGGCTTCGATCAGTTCTAACTCCTGAAAGTCCAGTCTGGCGTTAGCCCGAAGCGACTGGCTTTCGAAATCCAGCGCCAGCAATTTCGCACCTGGCAGGTTTACTTTCCCACCAAGCCTGTTGTTACCCACCCGAATTTCCGAGCTAGTCTCTATGTCACGACTATTCAGGACCATATCGAGCTTTGCGTCACGATATTCCCAGCGCTCTTTTTCACCTTCCAGTAACGGGTAACCCAGCACCCCCAGTGGTGATGAAAGCCCTATCTTTCCGACCAGATTATCGGGCGCCTGAAAACTTAAATCAGCACTGGCATCGAGCAGTCCCTCAACGGTCATCCTGGATGGTAACCAGCGTTCGATCAGCCTCGAGACATCGAGTCGTTTGCCCTCAAAGCTGAGCTCACTCGGCCAGCCACCAGCTTTATCTAGCAGCGTGCTGCCACTAGCTGAGAGTGTGCCTTCAGCGGTCAGCGCGTCGGCCCGATAAGTAACTTTTTCAGAACTCTCGCTTTTCACGCTGATATTGAGCTGATTTAGTTTCAGGTTGAGGTCAGGGATATTCAGTTCCGCATTCTTCAGGCGCGCGCTGCCTTGTACTTGCGGTTGGCCAAGCGTTCCTGCAAACGTCAAATTCATATCGAGCTGGCCTTTTAATTCTTCGACTGCCTCAATCATTGCCTCGACCAGGGCCAGATCACCCCCACGTAACCTGGCGTCGGCCTTTAGCGGCTGGGCCTCATAATCGAGCGTTAGCAATTTTGCACCCGGTAGGCTGATCGTGCCTTCGACCTGGTCCCCACTGTTTAAGCTTATCTTCGTATTGGCCCTGATTCCTGTTTCCTCGAGCAGCAATTCGAGCCTGCCTGAACGATAGTCGATGCGTTCGGGTCTATCGTCGCGTACCGGGTAGGTGATCGCAGCCTCAGGCAACTCGATTCCAACCCGTCCCAGCAGTTGGTCGGGGAGTCGGTACACCAGGTTGGCTTTCGCGTTGGCGAGACCGTCAAATTGTAGCCCCGTTGGAATCCACTTTGCCAGTATCTGCAGCGGGAGTTTGCTAACTCCGAGGTCCATTTGCCAGATATCGTCCTGACCATTAACCGAGCTACAGACTTCGCCGCCCGAGAGACTTTGCAGACAGATGGTTTCAGCGACCAATGAATCGGAGGACAGTCCGATGGCGGCAGGCGCCTTGAGCTTCCAGTTAGTAAAATCAGCTGTTTGTATATCGGCCTTTAAAATCCGTCCACGCCAGCTTTCGTCATCAATTTTTCCGTCGAGTTCGATTTGTGCATTCGCTTCCTCGGCAACAATATCGGCCTGTACTCGACGGGTATCTGCAATCAATTTGATCGACTTCAGGGAATGATCCTGGAGTTTGATTGCCTGCGCTTCAAGATTGACATCAAGTTGTTGCCAGCGTAGCAAATCGAGTGCAACGTCGCCTTTAACCGCACCTATCTCGTAACCCGGTAGCCCCAGGAATTTTCCGCTGAATGTTGCCTGCACCGTCGGTGTCTCGCGTGGACCGTCGAGTCGTCCACTGGCTTCGAGATGCCCCTTTGCCCCGGGGTAAAGTTCGGCCAGGTTGCTGGAATGCAGTGACCAGTCCAGATCCAGCCGCTCACCAATGCGGCCGCGGGCGTTTACCCGGGTATCTCCCGAGGCGAAATCAAGCCCTGTGATATCGATACCCTTGTCGCGCCATTGCATATTGCCGCGCAGTGATACCGGGTAATCTCTCAAACTACCTTGCAACTGCTTGATATTCGCACTGGCAGTCAACTCGCCATTTTCCATCCCACCGTTACTGGTGAGTGTCGAATTTATCTTGCCCGGCCACTCGGGTAACAACCTGGCTGGATTGATTGCAGATGAGGTGATTTCGGCTTGCCAGCCGAGTGCTGGTAACCAGTTGAATTGCCCACTGGCAGATACTTCACCGTCTAGTGCGCTTACCCTGAGCGAATCGAAGATCAACCCGTCAAACCTGCGCTCACCGTCAAGATTGTGCATTTCAAAATATGCTTTGAAAGGTCCGAGTTCGGCAGACTCGGCATCCACGTGTCCGGTGACCCTGGCCGTGGACAAATCGCCATTGGCGGTCAGATCGAAAGCGCCCTTCAGCCTGGGCAACATGGGGTCGAGCAGGGTCGTATCGAGGGAATCAGAGTCGATCGAAACCTGCCAGCTGAGCTGACCGAGCAGGTCGCGTAACTCGAGATTCAGGTTGAGTGGCAGCGGGCCCTGTACCTGCTGGATCAGCGACGTCGCCTCAAGATCGCCATCAATCCGCCCCGCACCGTTCATGATTGCGCCCGACGGCAGTCTGGTCTGCCAGCTCAGCTC
>CALJYH010000087.1 GCA_937984095.1 uncultured Gammaproteobacteria bacterium
TCGGGTAACGCCGTCAACGCTGCCGAGTTCGGAGATATAGCGCAAAATATCGAGTGGCTCGATCTCGCCGAGAAAGTCACGTTCGTTCCAGATCGACAGGAAGGAAATGATGCCATAAGCGCCCCAGTTGGAAACGTCGGCGACGATCAATTCGTCGCAGTTCGTGGTCGACGGCACGATGTTCAAATCCTCCAGCGCGGCGGCGACCTTGCCCATGCCGATTTCGTTGCCGCCGTCGCCGATGGCGATGGTCTGGCACTGGCTCAGGTTCATGAAATTGTCGAAGCAGGCAGTGTTCGCGGTGATGCTTTCGCCGCGCATGTTATAATAACCGCCGTCTGCCGCCTGTCCGGGACGTTCGATCGATATCACCGCGTCAGGCCGAAACGCGGTCAGCGCGTGTTGCGCCTCGTATTCTCGTCGGTCGTGGTCGCCGACATGAATTTCGTAGACGCGAAAACGCTCCGCGAGCGCCTGCGCAAGCGGCCTGCCGCAGATCAGGATCGGGGTCGCGCCGAGTTTTTCCAACGTTTCGTAGAGCGCAATCGCGCCGACCGGTCCATCGGTCTCGAAGGTTTCAACGACCGGAAAACCGGTGCCGATTAACACGATATTATGGCAATCGCGCAGGATCTTCGCCGCGCGCTGGCAGTAACCGGATTCGAGGTGCGGTTGCACCGTCTTCATGCCACGTAAATTGCGTGCTACCAGGATATCTTCAATTCTGCGGCTTAACTCCAGGTTTTCGGCTTGATTCATGGCTTTATGCTCAACAGGGTTGCAGCGAGGTGCGTTCGAATCGGGCCTGCTCGAGGCAGTGAATATTGTGTGCCTGCTCGATACTGATCGCTTCGAAACGCACCCGTGAACCTGGTGATAACTGCGACAACGTCGCGGTATCAAGAGGTATCACCGCTCCAATCTTGGGATAGCCACCGATGGTCTGCCGATCGTTCATCAAAACGATAGGTTGACCATCCGCCGGAATCTGGATCGCACCATGGCAAATGCCTTCAGACAGCATGCCGACCATATCGGAATGCACGGTTTCACCTTCGAGCCGAAAGCCCATGCGGTCGCAGCGTTCGCTCAGGCGATACTCGGAATTGAAAAAGCGCCATTGCTGAACCGGGTTAAACGAGGCCTGCTGATATCCGGGGACGACACGGAGCCTGGCAAAATCTGAATATTTCGGCCTATCTGCTGCGGTCAGGTAACAATGGGTAGATAATCTTTTACTACTGCATGGCAGTTGATCTCCTGCCTGCAATTTATCGCCGTTGAGGCCACCGATTTTTTCGCGCAGCACGGTTGAGCTGCTGCCGAAGCTGGGTGCGATATCGAAGCCGCCGCTGACCGCCAGATAGCAGCGGGTACCGGCACTGGTAAAACCGATCTCAAGCTTATCGCCAGGATTAATGTCATAGGTGCACCACTGCTCAATCAACTCTTGGTTTAGCTTGCAGGGTGCTGCTGCGCCGGTGATCACGAAACTGGTATCGAGTTGCGCTTCAATGACTAATCCGCCAAAGCTGATTTCAAGGCAGGTAGCATTGACGTCATTTGCCAGCATGCGATTAGCCCAGTCAAAAGCAACACCGTCGAGTGGGCCGCCGGTGGTCAGTCCCAGCTTGTGTGCGCCAAATCGTCCGCGGTCGTGGAGCAGGCTGAGTAAACCCGGTTGCTTGACTAAAAAGCTACTCATAGTTCGCCACCCTGGTCGATAAATTCGTCACGGCTTATCGCACTAAAACGAATTCGATCCCCTACCTGAACCGGCATACTGGGAGTTTTGTCGGGATCGAACATGCGCGTGGGGCAGAGTCCAATCAGGTTCCAGCCTCCGGGGGAAACTGCTGGGTATACCGCGGTCTGGCGGTCGGCGATAGCAACTGCACCTCGCGCTACTTTTTGTCTCGGGGTGGCCAGGCGGGGAGCCGCGATGCGCTCATCGACTTCGCCGAGATAGGCAAATCCTGGTGCGAAGCCGATCGCGTAAACCCGGTACTCCTGCTGCTGATGTATCTCGATTACATCGTCAATGCCGATATTAGCGCTTGCAGCAATGACTTCGAGATCTGGTCCCGATTCTTCGCTGTAATAGACGGGTAAGGTGACCAGGTTTCCCGCCGATGCGCCAACACTATCGAGATTCGTTAAAGCAGCGCGCAGCTGTTGTTTGACTGCGAAATGATCGCTGCGGTCCAGGTCGAAGATCACCAGCAACGAAGCATAGGATGGCACCAGGTCGACGATGCTGTCCGGCATCGTGGCAAGAATATTGGTAACCGCGGCCTGGATCTGTGCCGATACTGCCGCGCTGGTTTGCTCGGCAAAATAGACGATAAATGCGTTTTGCCCCGCAATTTCGATTCTCATGCGTCTGATCAGGAATGAATGATTTTGCGGATTTCTTTGATTGCGGTAATGCCTTCGTCATTATCACCGTGTACGCAAAGCGTATCGGGTTTTAACTCCAGGGTATTACCGCTCACCGATGTAACCGTGCCTTGACTGCAAATCTGTTCTACCTGCGCCAGCATCTTATCGCGGGTATGCACCGCACCGGGTTTGGCCCGCGAAAGCAATTTGCCGTCATCGTCGTAACAGCGGTCGGCGAAAGCCTCGAACCAGAGATCGATTCCATGAGTGGCTGCCTCGTCACGGTGAAGTTCGGCGTCGGGCGTTGCCTGCAGCATCAGCCGCACGGGTTTGTGAAAATCAGCAATCGCCTTCAGGATCGGAGCACGCACCGATTCTCTTGCCATCATGTCGTTATAGAGCGCGCCGTGCGGTTTAACATAGGCCAGTTCAAGTCCCTGAATCTTGGCCATGCCTTCGAGCGCGGCGATCTGGTAGTGCATGAATGCTGAAATCTCTTCCGCCGAACAATGCATCGGTCGACGCCCGAATCCTACCAGGTCGGGATAGGCCGGGTGTGCACCCACCATGACATTGTTCTGTTTCGCGAGCGCCAGGGTCCGCTCCATGACCAGTGGATCGCCACCGTGAAAACCACAGGCAATATTGGCCTGGTCAATATGGGGCATGACTTCGTCGTCGCGGCCCATTTTCCAGGAGCCGTAGCTTTCACCGAGATCGCAATTGAGCATCAACATGTGTATTTCCGCCTACATCACCGCGAGGTGGCTGTTGGGTAAGTCAGAGACCAGCATGCAACCGGGCGAATGCGTGATACAAAACGGGGGCCTGGCCTGCTCAACTGCCACCTGGGGTGTTACGCCGCAGGCCCAGAAAATAGGCACTTCGTCAGAGTGTATCGTAACGGCATCGCCGAATTCGGGCTGGTTAATGTCTCTAATGCCGATCCTGCCGGGGTCGCCAAAGTGGACCGGTGCACCATGTACCGCCGGAAAACGAGTGCAAATCTGGATCGCGCGTATCGCGTCTGATGGAATCAACGGCCGCATACTGACCACCATTTTACTCGCGAAGCGGCCCGCAGGATTGCAATCGATATCGGTGCGATACATCGGTACATTAACGCCTTCGCTGACATTTCTAATCTCGAGGCCATCATCGATCAATGCTTCCTCGAAAGAAAACGAACATCCCAGTACGAAAGACACCAGGTCGTCACGCCAGATATCGCTGATGTCATTCACTTCATGGCTGAGCTCGCCGTTTTCGAAGACCCTGTAACTGGGAATATCGGTACGAATATCCAGGTCTTCGCCGAGTTTCGGTATGCTGTAGTCACCGGGGCTTGTGGCCATGCCGATCAGGGGGCAGGGCTTGGGATTCGACTGGCAGAATTGCAGGAACTCGCTGGCGTAATCGGCGGGGAGAATACACAGGTTACCCTGTACAAAACCGCGCGAGTAGCCGGAGGTGTTGCTGGTGAATTCGCCGTTACGGATTTTACGACGCAGTTCGAGAGGTGAAATATCCTGGTTCATATCAGACCGAAATAGGGTTTAACCCGAGTTTTACAACTCTTTGGCCCGGTCGCGCAATACATTTTTCTGAATCTTGCCGGTCGCAGTTTTGGGAAGTTCGCCAAAAACGACTTTTTTAGGGCGCTTGAAGCGGGCCATGTTGTCCGCGCAAAACTCGATCAACTCCTGTTCGCTGGCTTCGGCATCTGTTTTCAGTTCGACAAATGCGCAGGGAACTTCACCCCATTTTTCATCGGCCAGGGCTACAACCGCAGCTTCGCCGACCGATGGGTGCTTGTAAAGCACGCCTTCTACCTCAACCGAAGATATGTTTTCACCGCCTGAAATAATGACATCCTTGGCGCGGTCCTTGACCTGGATATAACCATCGGGATGGATAACCGCAATATCGCCACTTAGAAACCAGCCATCCTTGAAGACATCGGCAGTGGCATCGGCATCCTTCAGATATCCCTTCATCACGGTATTGCCTCGAATGACAATTTCGCCCATGGTTTCGGCATCCCAGGGTACCGGTTGACCGCTCTCCGGATCGATTACATCGACTGCTTCGGTCATAGAAAAACGAACCCCCTGGCGTGCCTTGAGTTCCGCCTGGCGCTCAATCGATTGCTGGTACCAGTCATCCTGTGGCGCCGAGTGCAGTATATGTCCATAAGTCTCGGTCAGTCCGTAGACGTGCATGACCTCGAAATTAAACTGCGCCATGCTTTCCAGTACCCTGGCCGGTGGCGGTGCGCCTGCGGTCATCGCGTAGATTGTATTGTCGAATACTTTTTGATCCTCGGCCGGGGCATTGGCAAGCATGTTCAATATGATAGGCGCGCCGCCGAAATGAGTGATCTTGTGTTCGTCGGCAAGCTCGAAAAACAGTTTCGGAACAAATGCGCGAATGCAGACCACGGTTGCGGCCAGTGCGGTCATAGTCCAGGCATGTCCCCAACCATTGCAGTGGAACATCGGCACCGTGTACAGGTATCGCGGATGTGGCGGCAGCGCCCAGGAAATGACGGTGCCCATGGTCATCAGGTAAGAACCGCGGTGATGGTAGACCACGCCCTTGGGCAGCCCAGTGGTTCCCGAGGTGTAGTTAAGAGTCAGCGCCTGCCATTCATCTTCGGGCGGTCGCCATGCGAAGGTATCGTCGCCACGATCGATCAGGTCTTCATAAAAACTGAAAGCAACATCAGAGGGCAATTCCGGTTTTTCAGCCGCATCGGCATCGTCGATGATGATGATTTCAGGCTGCAGCTCGCAGCTTTGCAAGGCTTCCTCCAGCACTGGCCAGAGTTGGCGGTCACAAATGAAAACCCGGGACTCACCATGATCGATGATATGAGCCACGGTCGCCGCGTCCAGTCGAGTGTTAATCGTATTTAATACCGCACCCGCCATCGGAATCGAGAAATGGCTTTCGAACATTTCAGGTGTATTGAAGGCGAATATCGAGACGGTATCGTTTGTGCCGATGCCTCGTGCGGCCAGGCTTGAAGCGATCCGGGTGCAGCGATTACGCGTCTGCGCCCAGGTGTAGCGACGCTGATTATAAATCAGTGCTTCGCGTTGCGGATAAATATCCGCCGTGCGTTGCAGGAAAGACAGTGGTGTCAGCGGTACAAAGTTGGCGGCGTTGGAGTCCAGTTGATCGTATTCGATAGTCATATTAGCCTCTGAAGGTACATGCCATTACTGTAATTTAGGACAGTGCCAAGTTAACAAGATCCCGGCCCCCCGGGTACGCGGGGTTGACGCATCGGTAAGCGTTTGGCGCCTTCCGGGATGACCTGGATGTGCTTTGCAACACATCCAGGTCAGTTTCTGACGGGCGAACCGGCATCCAGCATACTGTTAATGCGCTCGCGAGTCGCGGCGCTGGCAATCAGGGTCAGGAATGATTGCCGCTCGGCGTCGTAAAAATCCTGTTCACTGCAGATCGTTCCCGGTTCGATATCTCCACCGGTTACGATTCTTGCCATTTCGCTGCCGACATTAACGTCGTGTGGCATAAATACTCCCTTGTCACGAGATTGTTCCAGCCATTTGACCATTTCTTCGAATAAGGGTCTACCCGGCATGGTGAGGGCGGGGCGCTCGAATGGCACCTGGCCCGACGCGTCGTCGACCGCCTTGATCGCTTCCCCCAGGATACGATCGCGATTGATGACGAAGCGATCGTGCGGTCGCAGCATTGCCTGCTGCTTGGCTATTATGGGTGAAGTTGCAGTTTTGCCATAACCGAGATTCATGAACGCCTTCCAGCAGGCTGCTGAAATATCATCGCTACATTGCAATAATTCAATCCATCGATACAGGGTTTCCTTGCAGCCGCCGCCACCCGGAACGACACCGACCATCGATTCAACCAGGCCGGTGACAGAATTAGCGTGGCATATCACCTGCCTGGCATGTAACACGACTTCAAATCCGCCACCGATCGACAGGCCTACCGGTGCCGCAACGATTGGAACCGATGCCGTCTGCATGCGATGCACCGTGTTCTGAAAATCCTGCAGGAATTTATCGAGGCCGTCCATGTCTTCCTTTAAAAAGAAATTCCGCACTGCCTGTAGATTGACCCCACAGGAGAAATGCTGGGCATCGTTATGCACGATCAGGCCGCGCAGGCCTTCGGCTTCGACCTGGGTTAGCGCATCATCGAGAATCGCCATCGAATCGGCGTCCAACGCGTTTGCCTTGCTGTGAAATTCAACCAGCGCGATACCGTCGAGATCAAACCAGCTGGCGACAGCGCAGCAGTTGCGTGGCTGCATTGTCTGGCGTTTTTCATTGAAGCGGATTACACCGGCGGGTCGTTCAATTGCCTGCCAGATCCCGCCATGCAGGCGCGCCTGCAGTTCATTGTTTTCGACTCGATAAAAGCTCGAACCCGCCGCTTCAGCGAGGAATTCGGGTACCGGTAACTGGTCTGCCTCGAGCTTTGCGATAAACGCATCAACGCCAATTTCGTCGATTAATTCGAATGGGCCCTTGATCCAGTTATAGCCGAGCTTCATCGCGTCATCGATGCCGACCGGGTCGTCCCCAACCTCTGGAATTAATGATGCGGCATAACTCAAAGTGCGCGACAGTACCCGCCACGCAAATTGACCGTACAGGCTGTCGTCATCCAGCAGGTGTTTGACTCCCTGTTGCTCGGCCTTGTCGGCGATTGGCAGGTTTAGCCGCGGCGCATCCTGGTACTCGCTAGATTCAAGATTAAGAACTTCGCGTCCGGATTCGGCGTCGCGGTAAAATCCCTGGCCCTGCTTGTTTCCGGTTTGCCCGTTGGCGATCATTTGCGTCATCAACGGAATCCTGGCGGCCTCGGCATGGAAAGGATCCGATTCGGGCAGGATATTGACCAGGCTTTGCACTACGTCAGACATTAAATCGATTCCGATCAAATCGTAGAGCCCGAATACGCCAGTCTTCGGGATTCCCATCGGGCGCCCGAAAATCGCGTCGGCTTCGAGCGGATTCAGACCGAGTTCGAAGGCAGCGTGCAGCGCGCACTGGATCGCGAATACGCCGACCCGGTTACCGAGAAATCCGGGGGTGTCGAGACAGCGTACGACACCTTTTCCGAGTTGTTGTTCGCAAAAATCAGCCAGCAGCTCGATCACCGCGTCGTCGGTATCTTCGCCACGCACCAGTTCCAAAAGGCGCATGAAGCGTACCGGGTTGAAAAAGTGTGTGATCGCAAAACGCTGACGAAATGGCTGTGACATGTCTTCGACCAACAGGCGGATCGGAATGGTCGAAGTGTTCGAAGTAATGATCGCATTGGCGTGGCAAACGGCATCGAGGCGTTGATAAAGGTCCTTTTTGATATCGAGACGTTCAACCACGGCCTCGGCGACCCAGTCGCAATCCGCGAGTTGATCGAAATCATCACGGGTGTTGCCGAGGTGGATGAAAGATTCGGCCTCCTTGCTGACTAATCCCGGTTGATCAGGGTCACGCAGGCGTTCGAGGCCGCGTTCCGACAACGCATTGGGATTATCATCACTGGGTAAATCCAGCAGCCAGACTTCGATGCCTGCGTTGGCTACCTGGCCGGCGATACCGGAACCCATAGTGCCGGCGCCGATGACGGCGACTTTTTTAATAGTCATCAATATCCCCTAGGCTGCTTCTTCAAGCGAGCTAATCAATTCACGTAGTTTTTGTAATGTCTGGCGTGGCGCCTCGATTGGCAGCATGTGACCATAGCGTTCAATGATCGTAACCCTGGCATTGAGTTCTTCGGCAAAGGCCATGCCGGCCTTGACCGGGGTGAGCCGATCCTTGCGTGCCAGGATCAGCTGCGAAGGCACCTCGATGGATTTGGCAACGACACTGCCTTTTTCATAGTTTGCACAGGCGACCAGGTCTTCGTATAGCGGGTTACGCGCCATGATTTGGCGGCCGATCGCAATCGGCTGCATTCCCGGTACCGCGCTGATACCGTATTGCGCATCGGGACCAAAGCCCCACAACAACAACATTTCCGCGGCATTCCCGGCACTGTTTTTGGCCGCTTCGATCAACGCCGGGTTGACTGGAATCGCACCCGCAGTACCAATTCCGGTGATTGATTTCAATAGTTCGGGCGCCTGCCGCGCCAGCTCGAGCACGTCTAGAAAACCCTGCGAATGCCCTACCGCATGTATCCTGGATACGCCCGCAGCACGAATAAAATCAGCCAGCCACGCACCCATCTCCTCGATGCTTTCGAGTGGCTCGCCCGCAGAAAGACTATGCCCGGGAAGATCGGGCGCTAGCACCGAGTAGCCGTTGTAGGCAAACCAGCGGGTTTGCAGGGCCCAGCTACGGTGGTCGAGCCCGCTGCCGTGTACAAACATAACCGTCGGCAGGCTACTGTCGAATTCTTTGCCACCGGTGGCGGCATAGGTTTTTTGACCGCGTACCTCGATATACATCAGGATTCTCCCGCGGCGCGCTCTGCTGCCTTGAAACCGCGCGCGAAATCGGCCTTGATGTCGCTAATATCTTCGATTCCGACCGAGACCCGGATCATGTCTTCGCTAATTCCCGCGGCTTTCATATCGTCAACGGTGAGACGCGAATGCGTGGTGCTACCTGGATGTAACACCAGCGTGCGCGAGTCACCGACATTAGCCAGGTTCGACGCCAGCTGTAACGAGTCGATAAACGCTGCGCCCCCGGCACGGCCACCGACAACCCCGAAGCACAGCATCGAGCCGGCACCATCAGGGAACAGGGTTTCAGCCAGCGCATGACTCGGATTCGATTCCATATCAGGGTAGTTGGTCCAGGTCACTGCTTTCTGCTGCTGTAACCAATCGAGCAGTGCTTTTGCATTGGCAACATGTTGTTTCATACGCAGGCTCAGTGTTTCGATACCCTGCAGGATCAGGAAAGCATTGTGTGGGCTCATCGCGGCACCAACATCTCGCATCGATTCGGCGCGCATCTTCATCGCCAGCGCCGAGGGTCCGAATTCTTCCCAGAACTTGATGCCGTGAAAAGGTGCATAGGGTTCGGTTAATTCCGGAAAACGACCGCTTTGCTCCCAGTCGAAGCGGCCACCGTCGACGATAGCGCCCCCGATGGCGACACCATGTCCCCCCATCCACTTGGTGACCGAATGCACGACAACATCGGCGCCGTGGTCTATGGGACGACACAGGCTCGGGGTGGCGAAAGTCGCATCGACAACCAGCGGTATACCGGCTTCGTGTGCAATCTCGCTAATACCTGGAATATTGGCAATCTCGAGACCCGGGTTACCGATGGATTCACAGAACACCATCTTGGTATTCGGCTGGATCGCGTCTCTTAGCGCCTGTTCATCGTTGATCGGGATAAAAGTACATTCGATGCCGAGGCGCTTGATCGTATGCTTGAGCAGGGTTGCAGTCGAGCCGTAGATCTGGGTCGCCGAAATCATGTGATCGCCGGCCGAGCACAGGGTGATAAAAACCGTGAACAGCGCGCTCATGCCGGACGCGGTGCAAATCGTGCCGCTGCCGCCTTCAAGAGCGGCGATGCGTTGCTCGAGTACGGCCACCGTGGGGTTGGTAATACGACTATAGATGTGTCCACCCTGTTCGACGTTGAACAGTGACGAACCATCGCTAACGCTTTCGAACACGTACGAGGTGGTCTGGTACACCGGCACCGCGCGAGAGCCGTGGTCACTTTCAGGCACATAGCCGCTATGCAGTGCCACGGTGTCCGGTTTGAGGTACGAAGATCGACTCATGGTTCTCTCCTCAGGTTAGTTTATGGCGTCAAAATCAAATGGCAGATCGACGACTCGGGCGGTTACACCCTCAACGGTTAATTTATCACGCTCACCCAGGTAATCGCGTTTCATCATCGCCATCGCCAGGTGTTTCCGGTACCGCGGTGACCAGACATGCGACCTGATTTCACCGACGATTCGATTATCCACTTCAATTCTGAAATCTTCAAAAACCATGTCCTTACTAAAAACCAGTCCGACCAATTGGTGCTCATGTTTACCGGCGATTGCGCGCAAGGCAGGCAGGCTGATCGATTCGATATCCGCGTCGATATCCATGTAGGCGTCGAGTCCACATTCGAATGGATTGTGGGCATCGGTCACGTCGTTACCGTAGGAAAGCAGTCCGCTTTCGACGCGTTCGATCAGGTTCGGTCCCCCGGCCTTTACGTGGAGGTCTTTACCGAGGCGGAACAATTCATCCCACAACGGTTCGGCCAGGCTGGCATCGTTCAGATAAATTTCGAATCCGCCTTTCTTGCTGTAGCCCGAGCGCGCAACCATCATCTTCTTGCCCTGAAATTCCAGCATCTTGGATCGGAAGAAGCGAATTCCAGGGACCTCGTCACCAAACAATCGTGTCACCAGTTCTTCGGCCTTGGGCCCCTGTACCGCGAGTGGCCAGACGTCGGGCTCGCTGACCTGTACATCGAGGCCGAATCCGGTCACTAGCCCCTTGGCCCAGAGTTTGACATCACTATCTGAAATCGAAATCCACCAGTCACCCGGGGCGAATTTTATGATGATCGGATCATTAATCAGGTTTCCTCTTTCGCCGCAAAGCGGCGCGTACAGACCCTGTCCGATGACTGCCTTGCGGATGTCGCGCGGGGTCATCAACTGCATCAGGCGTTCACTGTCGGGACCCTTGATTTCGACCTGCCGCTGACAGGACACATCCCATACCTGAACATGTTCACATAAGTGCCAGTAGTCTTCTTCAAAGCCGCCGAATGCAGTGGGTAACAACATGTGATTGTAAACGGTATAGGCCGTGACCCCGGCCGCTTCGACCCTATTGGTGAAAGGCGTAGGGCGGGTACGATGGGAAATGCTCAGATACTTGTTATTCAACCTTTAGTCTCTTTGTTTAGATAAGTGAGAATACGGCTTGAACCGGTCTATTTACGCGCCGCAATCCTAGTCTTTTTTGATTTGTCTGACAAATAAGAAATTACCTGCTAACTACCTGTTTTTACCAGATCACGACCTATTCAGGATAAAGCGGGGTGTTGGCTTCGATTTCGGCCACGCGTGGGCCATAGTGCAAAATGCTCGACTCCTTTTTTCCGATTAAACCAGGCCGGGTGGAATAGCCCAGAATGGCCTGGATTCGCTGCCGGGAACCTTCAACCCCAGTTACCCGGTGCAGTGAATAATGACCGCGAAACAGCGACAACGTGCCTGCCTTTAAGCGATTCTGACGCACCCGATCACTATTGCCATCCAGAACCGCCTGTACTGCGTCGAAGTTTTCGTCCTCCTCGGAGCGAATCGCCGGGGCATATTCGAATATCCCTCCGGCTTGGGGCTCCTGTAACAACAATGTAGTCACCATGGTTCCGCTATCAAAATGCCATTGCTGGCAGCCGCCCTGGTTCATGACTGAAATATTAAGCGACTGGTATGGATCCTGGTTACGATAAACCGGCTTCTCGGTTACAGCGGACAGAAAATCGAGCATTAAATCGCTGCGATAGAGCTGGCTCAGCAAAAATTCTGGTGGGATCAAATCGGCTGCCACCTGTGCCAGGTTACGTTTGCCTTTATGCCTTAACGGGTGCGTGGCAGGGACATCGTCACCACTACCGAGTTGATAATTAAAGAAGTAGGGACTGACCTCGGTCGGGCCGGGATAGGCGAGATGTGCTATAGATAGTGCCTGTTGTACCATCTTGGTGAGTGCTGGTGCCGTTACGAACTTCGGCAGGATGCATGAACCATCCTGGTCAAGTCTGGCGCGCAGCTGCGCGACCCAGGTCCGTGCATCAGCGGATGACAAGTTATCGAGCGGGTAAACCGCGGTATTGATAATCTGGGGTGACATCGCGTTAAAATTACAGGTTTTTTGTCTCGATGCAAGCGGGTAATACTTGTGTCGGGGTGTATGAATAATTTAGGCTTCGGCAACCATGCTTCAACAACTTCCCGTGCAATATATAGAACCGCTATTTCGTCCTCCGAGCGAAGCGCGGTCATTGATTTTCCAGGTGACTAATGGTTGCAGCTGGAATCGCTGTACCTATTGCGAAATGTACACCGACCCACAGAAAAAGTTCAGACCGCGAGCGGAGGCGGAAGTGCTTGCCGAAATTCGCGCCTGCGCCGAGCAGGGACTCGAACCACGGCGGATTTTTCTTGCCGATGGCGATGCGCTCGTGTTATCGATGCGTCGACTGCGCATCATTCTCGGCGAAATCAGGTCTGCGTTACCCTCGGTTAGCCGGGTGTCCTCGTACTGCCTTCCATCCAATCTCAAGCATAAAACCGATGAAGATCTGCAGGAGCTTGAATCACTGGGATTAAAGATCATATATGTCGGTGCCGAAAGTGGGGATGACGAGGTGTTACGGAATATTGACAAGGGCGAAACCTATGCCTCCACCGCAGACGCCCTGATCCGCGCCAGTGCCGCTGGCATCAAGACCTCGGTCATGATTTTGAACGGTATTGGCGGCAGGAGCTTCAGTCGTCAGCATGCGCTTGCCTCGGCCCGACTTGCCAACGACACCCAGCCGGATTACCTGGCGACGCTGGTGCTGACGTTTTACAAGGGGAGCGAGAAGTTTGCCGCTGGTTTTGACAACGGCTTTGAGGAACTCGGCACGGTCGAGCTGTGTGAAGAAATGAAAACGCTGATTACGGCAACCGAACTGAAAAGTACTATTTTCCGCAGCGACCATGTCTCTAATCACATGGTGTTGAAAGCTGTGCTGGGTAAGGACAAGCAGCGCCTGTTGAGTCAAATCGACCAATCGATCGCGTACTTTAAGGATCATCCGGAATTTGAAAATGGCAACTTCGGTTACTGATCATTTAGCGCGGGTTGAATCACCCTGCGTGCGCAAGTGCACGCTCGATGACGATGACATCTGTCTCGGCTGTTTCCGCAGCATTGACGAAATCTGCTCCTGGGGTGGCGCCAGCAATCAAGAGCGTCTGGAATTTCTCGAGTTGGCAGCAGCAAGAAGGAGCAGGAACTCGAAACGTGCCTGATCTCGACGATCTCAGCGTCGATGAAATTCGTGCGCGCCTGCATGCCCAGCGCGAAACGACTTATGATGTACCCCCGGAAATGTTAAGTGACGCAGCGCGCGAGGCAGCGGTACTAGTGCCGTTTCTGCGTATCGAGGACGCCTGGCATATTCTCTATATAAGACGTACCAGTTATGAAGGTGACCGCCATAGCGGACAGGTTGCTTTCGCCGGCGGCAAGCGCGATGACGAAGACGAGTCATTGCTTGCCACTGCACTACGGGAGACCGAGGAAGAGATCGGGATCTCCACTGGCGATATCGACGTGCTCGGACATATCAACCATCACCATACCATTAGTGAATTCCAGGTGCGGCCTTACGTTGGGGTCATACCCTGGCCGTACCAGTTGAAACTCGATGAAATAGAGGTTGCACGCGCATTTACGATGCCATTGAATTGGCTCGCACAAACCACTAATTACCGTACCGAGGAACGTCAGCATCCCGATTCACAACGCCCGTGGCCAGTCGTCTACTATGATTTATACGATGGTGAAATGTTGTGGGGCGCGACCGCACGTATGACCCTGTCGCTGATCGAGGTATTAAGCGGCAAGTGATCTAGTGATACTTTTCGGTGGTGAAGTGACCCGGGTCGCGACGGCGGTGTTTTTTCATCTCCCGGGATACCAGCTCAGCGCTGACATCGGTAATCATGTCTGAGCTACCGCACATCATGACATGTGAATTCTCGGCGTTAATGATAATGCCTGCCTGCTGCTCGAGACTGCCATCTCGCATCACGGCGGGCACCCGTTTTGCAAGGCTCCCATCCAGTTTTTCACGCGTGACTATCGACAGGTAGCAAAATTGTTCACCATGAGTACTCGCGATCTGTTCGATCACGTCCTGGTAGGCAAGTTCTTCGGCATAACTGACAGAGTAAACCAGAATAATTTTTTCAAATTTCTCCCAGGCTGCCTTGCTTTTGAGGATTGACAGGAATGGGCCGATTCCAGTGCCGGTTGCGATCATCCATAGATGCCTGCATTGCGGTATTTCACTGACGGTCAGGAATCCCGATGGATTATCGGAAACCAGCACGTCGTCACCCGCCTTGAGGTCGAATAAACGCGGTGATAAAGGACCCTCCTCGACGATGTTGAAATAGACCTCGAGATGGTCTTCCCCAGGGGTATTGACCAACGAGTAGGGACGTGCCAATACCGTATCGCCATCCGCTAAGCCGATACGGACAAATTGTCCTGCTTCGTATCCACCCAGCTCGACATCGATAATCAACGAAGTCAGGTATTGATTGAGGCGCCGATTATCGACAACCCTGCCTTCCAGCCAGTTAGCCATTGTGGACCCTTGTCATTTGTATAATGCCGACGTCATAAGATTCGAGGCCTTAAATTCTGAACCGGAACTATACCGTCATTCCCGCGTAAGCGGGAATCTTATCATCGCGGTATCGAGCCGAGATCCCCGCTTGCGCGGGGATGACGTGAAGAATCGCGGGGATGCTATCGGATTTCGCGCAGATTACCGGTCTGGCAATCATGTTATGCCGCCAGTCGTTGCAAGCTGTAGGATCCATTCTTTTCCATCGCGCTGAGATACAGGTCTTCAAATTCATCGACGACTGAATCGCGGACCTCGGGCAAGGTCAGCAGGCGTTCGGCCCAGGCGACAGTGCGGGGCATGGTTGCAGGATTAATCACCGAAAGTCTGCCGTTGGCCACAGAGTCTTGCCTGAAAAAAGGAGCGAACGCGGTATCGGCGAGTGAGAATTCTGCGCCGTTGAACCAGGGACCGTCGCCGAGGCGTTTCTCCACACGCTCGAGCTGGCTGACCAGTCGTTCCCGATACTTACTATACCTTTCCTCGTCCTTACTCATTTTCATCATGTAGAGATTACCTAGCATATTCGACGCAAATTCTATCCAGGCGCGGTTCTTGGCGCGCGCCAGAGGCTCTTTGGGTTGCAGCTCGCCACCCGTAATTTCGTCGAGGTATTCATTGATGACCGCTGATTCGAACAGGATCTCGTCGTCAACTTTCAACACCGGAACTTTTCCCAGCGGTGAAATTTCAAGGAACCAGCCGGGTGGGTCGGCGAGGTCGATATAGGTGATATCGAAATCGATATTCTTGTGTTTCAGGGTAATAACCGCACGTTGTACGAACGGGCAGGTCTTAAAGCTGATCAGATGTAGCGACATTGTGTTGTTCCCGGGCTTAAGTCAGAATAAAAGTGTCAGATCCACTAGGTATGGGTCATAAAAAACAAACTCAATCCCAAAATAATTAAATATTTTGGTGGGCCTGAGTCATTGAGGAGAAATTACTATGTCGACCGCGACACTAGGTCTCGACGAAACCCTGCAAAAATACCTGCTCGAGGTTTCGTTACATGAACCGGAAGCCTGCCTGCGCTTGCGCCAGCAAACACTGGAACTGCCGGATGCCAATATGATCAGTTCGCCCGAACAGGTGCAATTGTTAAAGTTGCTGTTCAAAATGCTGGATGCAAGAAATGGCCTCGAAATCGGCACCTTCACCGGTTACACCACTTTGAGATTGACCATGGCGATGCCGAAACTGAAAATGACCTGCTGTGACGTGAGCGAAGAATTCACCCGTATTGCGCGCGAGCACTGGCAGGCGGCACAGGTTCAGGATCGGATCGATTTACAAATTGCACCGGCGCAGCAAACCCTGGATGGTCTGATAGACGAAGGATTCGAAGGCGCCTACGATTTTGCTTACATCGACGCGGATAAGAGTGGTTACCGGGGTTACGTCGAATCCTGCCTGGCGCTGGTTCGCCCTGGTGGCTTGATAACACTCGATAATGTGCTCTGGAGTGGTGCGGTGGCCGATCCGGAAGATACCAGCGAAGATACGGTTGCGCTGCGTGAACTCAATCAATGGATCTATGCACAGGCGCCCAGTCGCTATGATATGTCACTGATTCCGATCGGTGACGGCCTGACTCTACTACGCAAGTATTACTAGTGAATAAGGCAGGGATAGATTTGCTCGGGCTCTATGTTAAATCTAGCGAGTTCTCGCGAAAAGTACTAGCCAGTTTGCTTTCTGTGGCCTCGATGATTGCTGCTTCGGTGATCAGGCCCGTGATCAGTCTTGCCGGGGTCACATCGAACGCGTAGTTAGTTACCTCTGTGCCTTCCGGGGCGATCGTGACATGTCCGATTTCGCCGCTGGGCAGCTTCCCCATTACCTGTGAAACCTCGGTTCCATCACGCTGTTCGATGGGCACTTCCTCCTTTCCGTCGCTGATGGTCCAGTCGATCGTCGTACTCGGCAGGCAAACGTAAAATGGGACGCCATTGTCTTTTGCTGCCAATGCTTTCAGGTAAGTGCCGACCTTGTTGCAGACATCGCCGCTGCGGGTGGTTCGATCGCTGCCAACCAGGCACAGGTCAACCATGCCATGTTGCATCAAGTGTCCGCCGAGGTTATCGACGATGAGGCTGTGCGATACATCATGGTGACCCAGTTCCCAGGCGGTCAGGCTAGCCCCCTGGTTGCGAGGACGGGTTTCATCAACCCAGACGTGGATTGGAATACCGGCGTTGTGCGCCATGTAAATCGGTGCAGTCGCAGTACCCCAGTCGACCGTCGCAAGCCACCCGGCATTGCAGTGAGTCAGGATATTAACGTTTTCGCCGGGTAATTTCCGGGCGGCTATTTGCTTGATTACTTCTAGGCCATGAATGCCTATGGACTGGTTGGTTTCGACATCCAGTTCGGCGATTCGACCTGCTTCAACGAACGCCCGGTCAATCCGCTCACCGGGTGCCAACGATTCCAGACAGTCACGAAGGCGATCCAGTGCCCAGCGCAGGTTGACTGCGGTTGGTCGGGTCTGGAATAACCGGGAGTAGGCATTCTGCATAGCGCTATCGGATGGGTCCTTACGCATCGCCAGATAATATCCGTAGGCTGCGGTTGCACCGATTAAGGGTGCACCGCGCACCACCATATCGCGTATCGCAATGCACGCATCCCCCAGGTTTTGCAAGTTCCTGACTTCGAACGCATGTGGCAATCGGGTTTGATCGATGACGTCAATCGACCAGCCATCGTCATTAATCCAGATGCTGCGGTAGGCAACTCCATCGACATTCATGATTCAGTTGCCATCAGCAGGTTGCTTGCCGTAGCTTTCAAACCTTTCCAGTACCTCGGTCATTTGAGCCTGGTCCAGGATAACCGGATCGCCAGCCTGGCGCGCATACCAGTACTGTTTTGCCAGGGTTTCGATCTCGACCCCGAGCCAAAGTGCCTGGCCCAGGTTATCGTGATAGCAAATCATGCCGTGGGTTCCGAGCAGGCAGGCGCGACGGCCATCGAGTGCAGTCAGCATGTTGTCAGACAGCTCCTGCGTGCCGAACAGAGCGTAATCAGCGCAGCGAATATCGCTACCACCGGCGACTGCAACCATGTAATGAAACGCGGGGATTTCCAGTCGCAGGCAGGATAGTGCCGTCGCGAAGATTGAATGGGCGTGTAATACCGCTCCCGCCTCTGGCCGATTAACGTAGATATCCCGGTGCATGCGCCATTCGCTGGATGGCGTCAGTGAATCCTCGGAATTACCATCCAGATCAATCAAAACAATATGCCCGGGCTGCAGCTGCTGGTACGGTATGCCCGACGGCGTAATCAGAAACCCATCCTCGAAACGCACGCTGATATTGCCGGCACTGCCCTGATTAATGCCCTGCGCATTCATCGCCAGGCAACTTTCGATCACGTTGCGCGACAAAGATTTTCGCATGCCAGCATTTGAATTCATGGATGGATTTCCTACTCGATGGTTTCGCGTTGTTGTAGACGCCAGCCCTGGTAATCGATACCCCTGTCGTAAACTCGTTTGTTAACGTAATCGAGTGCACCCCAGAGCCGATAAAACTGAACTACAGAATCGATACGCATGATTTCGTGGCCAGCGGGACTGAACAGTATAACGGTCGGAGTATAAAACAGACCGAGGTCTTTTCCCCATTGAATAGCCGTGGTTTTTATGCCACCCGGAGTGATCACCTCGGTATCTGCAAAAAGATTCAGCTGTACCACGTCCATTTTTGCAATTTCCCCGAGAATTTCGTCTTGCATGAGTGGTCCGCTATGGAGCAATTCACAGGCATGACACGAGCCCTGTTCAAATATGACGGCAAGCGGTTTTTCTGAGGATTGCTTGCTGCGGTCCAGGTAATAAGGCGGCTGCATAAGAAAGTCGCGTTCAATCAAATCACCGGAGGTGAAAAATAATCCGGGTTCTGCGCGTTCGAGGTAATCGCGAAATTTCTCAACACGGTAAAATCCCTCGGCTACATAATGCAGCGCTGCGCGAAACTGGTACGGTGGATAATAACCGCGCAGGCGATAAACCGGCTTGCCCTTGCGATCATAGAATACCAGTGACGGTGTGAAGTTAGTGTCGTAGCGCAATGCGAGTTCGCGTTCGGTGTAGGTGTTGCCATTGGTATCGACAAACTCCTCGATACCCCAGATGTCGACGGGTATCACATCGAAATGCTCACGCAGGTAATGTTCGGTCGTGCTGTCGGAGAGATTGATCTCGAAGAATTTTTCGCAGTAGGCACAACGATCCTGTCCGTAGTAAACCGCGATGCCGAATTTTCCCTGTTCTCGTGCTTCGTCGATATCGTCATTCAGATCGCCGAGGCTGAGCTTGAACCAGTCGGGATAAACCAACTCCTCGTCGAGCAGGGTATCGTCGAATTTGAGTGGATCCTTATCGCTCATAGGCATTAAATATCCTACTTCATCGGCAGAGCGGACTGACTCAGGTCAATTATTGATGAAAATTACGGGTCGCTGCGTCCATAAATATCATCGAAACGGACGATGTCATCTTCACCAAGATAGGAGCCCGACTGTACTTCGATGATATCGAGCGGGATGTTGCCCGGATTTTCAATGTAGTGGGTGGCCCCGATAGGAATGAATACAGACTCGTTTTCATGCAGGTCGAAAATCTCGTCGTTGCGAAAAACCCGTGCCGTGCCCTTGACTACAACCCAGTGCTCGGCACGGTGATGGTGCTTTTGCTTGGATAATCGGGCGCCGGGGCTGACGGTTATTCGTTTGACCTTGTAACGGTCGCCTTCATCTACGGAATCGAAACTACCCCAGGGGCGGTAAACGATGCGATGAAAGTTTTCTTCCCCGCGTTGCTCTCCCTTGAGTTGCTCTACAATTTGCTTTACTTCCTGTGCCTGCTCCTTGTCCGCCACCAGCACCGCGTCATGGGTTTCAACGATAACAAGGTCTTTAACCCCAACCGTGGCGACCAGGCGACTCTCCGCGTGCACAAATGAATTTTCGGTGTTGGTTGTAATTACATCGCCATGGACAGTATTTCCGGCCTCATCTTTTTCACCCTGGTCCCATAGTGACGACCAGCTGCCGATATCACTCCAGCCGGCATCCATCGGCACCACGCAGGCCAGGTCGGTTTTTTCCATTACCGCATAGTCGATAGATTCGGGCTCGCAATTAGCAAACGCATCCGGATCAAGTCGTAAAAATCCGATATCTTCTTGCAGGTTGGCAATTGCAAGCTGGCAATGCCTGATCATATCCGGTTTAAATTTATCCAGCTCCTGCAGATAGGTTTGTGCCTTGAACATAAACATTCCACTGTTCCAATAGTAATCTCCCGTGGTCAGATATTCTTCGGCCGTGTCGCGATCGGGTTTTTCGACGAATTGATCGACGATAAATCCATTACCTTCGGCTTCTCCGCGTTTAATATAACCGTAACCCGTTGCGGCATTTGTAGGAACGATCCCGAAAGTCACCAGTTTACCCGCCTCGGCCAGTGGCAGGGCTTGTGTTACCGCGTCGCGAAACGCCTTCTCGTCAGCTATTTCGTGGTCTGCCGAAAGCACCAGCAGGACCGGATCTTGCGCGAGCCCGGTGGCGTGAATCGCCGCAACCGCAATGGCTGGTGCCGTATTCTTGCCAAAGGGTTCGAGAATGATCGATAAATCTTCAATGCCGATCTGGCGTGCCTGTTCGGCAACGATGAAGCGGTGTTCATTGTTGCATACCACGGTAGGGGCGGTATGTTCCAGCCCGTCGAGGCGCGACAATGTCATTTGCAGCATAGTCTGGTCATGCAGCAGACTTAGAAACTGCTTGGGATACATTTTGCGCGACAATGGCCATAGCCTGGTGCCAGAACCGCCGGAGAGAATAATGGGAATCAATTTATGTTCTCGCTCTTAAAGTGAATCTTTTACAGTTGAAATAGCCCAGTCCGTCAACCATTATAGGTTGATATGTAAGGTAAAAACAGGCGCTATGTCACAGCAAACGTCGAGATCAGTTCAGGTCATTGAGGTCTATAAAAAACACAAGCTCGCAGCCAATGCACTGTCCCACATTCATGAGTTAATTCAAAGCTTCGAACGGGATCGCGTTGCGGACCGGCGTTTGGCGGTAATCGGGTTACTGAGTATTCTGGTGCTGATCGGAATCTCGTCTTACTTTTTGCTAAACAGTGACAGTCTCATATTACCCTAAGCTCTACAGGCACTCGCCTGTTCAAACTTTTGCAACAGGTAATCCAGTAATTCATCCATACGTTCCTTGAGCGCATTGGTGTCACCCTGTTTGAGATGCTCGAGCATTTGCTGATGCAGCGAGATAATATCGCTGCGCTCACGCACCACTGTTACCACCATGTTGGTAACCGGAATCAGCGCCTCGATTACGGTATACATGACGAAACGCAACATGCCATTGTCGGTGGCATCGACCAGGGCCCGGTGAAAGGCGACATCGGCCTGGCAAAATGCTTCATCGCTGATCCCGGGGTCTTGTTGGCGCTTTAAGGCGGTTTCGATATTCTGGATATGGGTTTCGCCCGCATTGGTCATGGCGAGATCGATGCAACTGCCTTGCAACGCCCGCCGCGCCTCGATAATTTCTTCAATACCGAGAGCCCCCATGCCAACCAGCAGGGTCGCCGCACCGCTCAGGGACTCGGCCAGTTCAGCGTAACTCGGCTGGACCACGAAATTCCCACCCGTCGGGCCACGTTTTGCGCGAACCAGGTTCTGTGCGGCGAGTCGCTTCAGGGCTTCACGTACGCTTGGGCGCGAGACGCCGTAGCGCTGTGCGAGTTCATCCTCGGTGGGCAAACGTTGTCCGATTTTGAATTGTCCTGCAACGATAGCGGCGCGCAGTTGTTCGGCAATTTGTTTCGAGATACTTGCCTTTACGATTGTGTTTTCCTGCACTGTGATGTCCCTAAGTATTGGTGATGCATTTGCTGAAAAATTACTTTAACATGATTTGTCTTACAAATAGAAATTCTATGGGGTCGAAGCATGTCAGGACAATTTCAGGCTTACCAAATTGGCAAAAGTGATGAGGGCCAACGTTGCGTGCTGACGCAGCTAAGCGACAATGATTTGATGGAAGGCGACGTCACGGTCGACGTCGAATATACCACCCTAAATTACAAGGATGGCCTGGCGCTAACCGGCAGGTCACCGATTATTCGTAAGTTTCCGCTCACGCCCGGTATTGATTTCAGCGGCACGGTTTCAGAATCCAGCCATTCCGGTTTCAGTGCCGGTGATCGTGTGATTCTGAATGGATTTGGTGTTGGCGAAGGGCACTCGGGTGGCTACGCGCAAAAAGCGCGTGTTAGTGGCGACTGGCTGGTCGCGCTACCGGAAGGCCTGGATACACGCCACGCGATGGCGATTGGGACCGCGGGATATACCGCGATGTTGAGCATCATGGCGCTGGAAGACCATGGTATCAATCCCGGTGATGGCGACATCCTGGTCACTGGTGCATCAGGCGGGGTTGGTAGTGTTGCCGTCGCGATTTTGAATCGGCTTGGACATCGTGTGGTGGCAACTACCGGACGCATGAATGAAAAAGAATTTTTGATAGATCTGGGCGCCGCGGACGTACTGGATCGAGCGGATTTTTCGGAAAAGGCGCGTCCGCTTGGCAAGGAACTGTGGAGTGGGGCGATCGACGTCGCGGGTGGCAATACACTTGCCAACGTCCTCAGTCAGCTCAAGTATGGTGGTGCGGCAGCCATATGTGGTTTGGCCGAGTCGATGAACCTGCCGACTACGGTGGCGCCGTTTATACTTCGTGGCATTTCAATGTATGGTATCGATTCGGTAAATGCACCAATCTCAAAGCGCAAAATCGCCTGGCAGCGGCTGGCTTCTGACCTTGACCTTGATCTGCTAGATAGCCTGTCTTTCGATCTGGATTTTGCAGATTTACCGCAGGCGGCGGAAGATATTCTGGCCGGCAAAATCAGGGGCAGGGCGGTCGTCAAGGTTCCCTAGTGCTCTTTCAACCTAACCCAAAGGGCACTGAACCTACAATTGTAAGGTTGAAACAGCACTAGTGGAGCGTCGCTACAGTTATGGCGTAACGCTGGTTATTATCGGCGGCTTTTTCCTCAGTACCTCTGGCATCCTGTTACGTAACATCGAGTCGGCAAGTGGCTGGCAGGTTCTGTTCTACCGGGGTTTTACCTTCTCGCTAACCCTGTTTCTTTTGTTGCTGATTCGATATCGATCGGGCATTGGTCGCGCATTCCTGACGATAGGTAAACCCGGACTCTGGGCGGCACTGGTGCTGGGGCTTGGCTCGATTTGCTATATCTTTGCAATCCTGCTGACCACGGTTGCAAACGCCGTGTTTATTATCGGTGCAGCGCCACTGGCTACTGCTTTCGTGGCCTGGTTGGTGCTCGGCGAGAGAACTTCTCGCTTCGGCGTTATTGCGATGCTGGTGTCACTTGCCGGTATCGGCCTGATGTTCGCCGATGGCCTGCTCGAAGGTCGCTGGGCCGGTAATGTCGCTGCACTCGGCGTGGTCGCGTCTTTCGTCGCTTTCCTGTTGATAATCCGCGATAAACGTGGAACCGATATGTTGCCGGCGACCTGTCTCAGCGGGATCGTGATGGGTGGATTTGCGGCATTTTTTGTCGATTCTTTTGTCATTTCAAATCGCGACCTGGCAATTGCGATCACCATGGGCTGTCTGCAGTTTGGTATCGGGTTCTGGTGCTTCACCGTTGCGGCGCGCTATATCATGGCGTCCGAAGTTGCACTTTTCTCTCTGACCGAATCGATTCTTGCTCCAATCTGGGTCTGGATCGGAATCGGTGAAAAACCAAGCTGGCTAACCTTGATCGGCAGCGCAGTGGTATTTGTCAGCGTCGTTACCTATTGCATTAACGGCATTCGAATTGAAAGGCAACTGTTGCGGATTCAATCGAATTCGATTTGATCGCCGATCTTTATCTCACCTGGTTTTATGACGTTGCAGCATATCCCGCCTCGCCAATCCGGTGTTAAGGCTGTGGTTAGCCCCTGGTGCTGCGCATCCATGAGTGAGCAGGGATAGGTTTCACTGGTTACCATAAGTTCCACTGCGCCGATGCGTACGGTTTTGCCCACATAAGAGGAATCAAATTCAACCTTGTCAACCAGCAGGTTGGCGCGACGCGTGGTCCATGCCAGGTCGGTATCGACTTCGGTGCAGGCTTTATGCCAGGCTGATTCACTCAGGATGGTTATCTGGCGTCCCTGCTGGGTTCCCCGAAAATCGCCGAGAATTCCGTTTGCGACGGTAATCTGTGCGCTATCGATCACTTGCATCGCTACGCGCGGTCGATTCTTTATTGCGATTGCCCTGATCGAACTCATGTCTGTCTCTAGCTCATTTTTTTGCAGCAGAATTGTTACCGCTTATTCAAATGATAACAAGGGATATAGGTTTTGCCAGGCACTTTCATGCGTTGTTGATCGACAAAGGAATGCAGTAAATCGTCCAGCGATTGCATGATATTTTTTTCACCACTAATATCAAAAGGTCCGTGTTTCTCGATCCGCTGGATACCATCGGCTTTTACATTACCCGCTACTATGGCCGAAAATGCACGGCGCAGATCGGCCGCGAGTAAATGCAAGGGCTGGTCGCGGCTGATGCTCAGCGCGGCAACATTTTCATGGTTTGGTTCAAACGGTTTTTGAAACTGGTGATCGATATTCAAGATCCAGTTGAAATAATAGGCATCAGAATGCTCGCGCCGGAAGTTACGCACCGATTCCAATCCGGCTGCCATTTCACGTGCGACCTTGACAGGGTCATCAATGATGATGCTGTAGTGTTCCTGCGCCTCAGGTCCAAGTGTCAGCTTGATGAACTCGTCTATTTGTTTGAAATAATCCCTGGAGCTGGCAGGGCCGCTTAGAATCAAAGGGAATGGTATATGCTGATTCGCCGGATTCAGCAGGATGCCCAGGACGAAGAGGATTTCCTCGGCGGTACCGACCCCTCCTGGAAACACGACGATCCCATGGCCGGCGCGCACGAAAGCTTCGAGTCGTTTTTCAATATCCGGCAGAATGACGAGCTCGTTGACGATCGGGTTGGGGGATTCGGCGGCGATAATACCTGGCTCGGTCAGTCCGACATAGCGACCCCGGCGGATACGCTGCTTGTTGTGACCGATCGCAGCGCCTTTCATCGGTGCTTTCATGGCTCCGGGACCACAGCCGGTACAGACATTCAAATTGCGCAGGCCTAGCTGATAGCCCACACCTTTACAGTAGTCGTATTCGACTCGACCAATCGAATGTCCACCCCAGCAGACGACCAGGCTTGGCTCGATCTCCGGAACGAGTATGCGAGCGTTGCGCAGAATATGAAACACCACGTTGGTGATTCCCTCACTGGTGTTAATGTCGAAGATCTGATTGGAAACGATTTTGTTTTTGACGTACGAAACGTCCCGTAATACGGCGAATAATTGTTCCTGAATTCCGATAATGACCTTGCCATCGACAAAGGCACTTTCGGGTGCATTTTTGATCTCGAGCTTAAGCCCGCGCTCCTGCTGTACCACGCGAATTTCGAAGTCACGATAACGCTCGAGTACCTCACGTGCGTCATCGGTGGTACTGTCGACATTCAATACGGCGAGCGAGCAACGCCGAAACGTTTCATAAAGACCATCATCCTTGTTGCCCTGTTTTAGCTGGCTTACCTCGAGCTGTGACAGGATATCCATGTTACCGCGGGGTGTAAGCCGTGTTATTTCCGTGTTTTTAGTCATCGTTCAGAGTGTTAAAATTTCGTCTATAGTATAGTTCAGTAGCTAAGGAATCATGACATGAGTGATCAATTATTCGAAGTCGCGTTTTCAGGCCAGATTAGTGAAGGTGCGAATCTGGAAGAAGTTAAGGCCAGGATCGGCAAAATGTTCAATGCTGATGACACCAAGTTGGCGCAACTGTTTTCCGGCAAGCGAATTGTAATCAAGAAAAATATCGATCAGGCTACTGCCGCGAAGTATAAAACAGCGCTTAATCGTGCCGGTGCCGAGTGTGAGATCAGTTCACCGGGTGGTGAGGCAACCGCAGCAGCTCAGCCAACGGCTGCAATGCCTGCTACCGCACCTGCTCACGCTGAACCTGCAGCTAAATCGGCACCGGTCTCGGCTGAATACGAAACCAGCTACGACGGCGAAGTTGCTCCCCCACCGAAAACCGATCCGCTTGGTATAACAGGGGATCAGATTGAAGACCTGGCTGTATCGATCGCGCCGGTTGGCAGTGAACTGCAGGATGAATACAAACAACCCGAAGAGCCCGATATCGATGTTACCGGTTTTGATATTGCGCCGGTGGGCAGCGATCTCAGCGACGCCAAGAAGGAGCAGGAACCACCACCACCTGACACCAGTGGTATCACCCTGGCCGACTAAACCCTGTTTAAAGCATATCGGAAGCGTAGTCTGCGAGGCGCGAGCGCTCAACATTCATCAAAGTGATATGTCCACTGTGTTCCCAGTGTTTGAAACGATCAACTACATATGTCATGCCGGAAGTGGTTTCGGTCAGGTAGGGTGTATCGATCTGCTTGAGGTTGCCAAGGCAAACGATCTTGGTACCGGTACCGCTGCGTGTAATTAGCGTTTTCATTTGCTTCGAAGTCAGGTTTTGCGCCTCGTCGATAATAATGAACTTGTTCTGGAAGGTGCGTCCGCGCATGAAGTTAAGTGATCGGATCTTGATGCGGTTGCGCAGTAAATCGTTAGTCGCGGCCTGTTCCCAGGAATCTTTTTGATCACTGCCGGTAAGCACTTCCATATTGTCCATCAAAGCACCCATCCAGGGCGTCATTTTCTCTTCTTCCGTGCCGGGCAGAAAACCGATATCTTCGCCAATCGGGATCGTCACGCGGGTCATTATGATTTCCTTGTAAAGGCCCTGGTCCAGCGTCTGGGTCAAACCCGCAGCCAGTGCCAGCAGGGTTTTACCGGTACCGGCGCTGCCCGATAGTGTGACAAAGTCGATTTCCGGGTCCATTAACAAATTTAGCGCAAAATTTTGCTCACGGTTACGCGCCATAATGCCCCAGACTGAATGGCGCTGGCCGTAGTAGTTCTGGCAAACTTCGATCAGGAATCCCTTCTCGTTTTTCCTGCGCACGATAGCCTCGAATTCACGATCAATATAGATGAACTGATTTGGGTACCACTCTTCGCCGCTCAGGCTTTGTACTTCGTAGTAGGCCTTGCCTTCTTCCTGCCAGCTTTCGATTTGCTTGCCGTGAGCCTCCCAGAAGTCGCTGGCAAGCGCACATGAACCGTTGAACAGCAGATCCAGGTCATCGACTACCCGGTCATTGGCATAGTCCTCGGCCTTGATGCCGAGGATTGTCGCCTTGATGCGCAGGTTGATATCTTTTGAAATCAGGACAATTTCGTGATTCCTGACTTCATCTTTGAGCGAGATGATTGTATTCAGAATCGAATTGTCATTTTTATTCCCCGGCAACGATTCCGGCAGATTGGAGCCGTGTGCCTGGGTCTGGAAAAAAAGTCGTCCGCTGCACTTGTAAGGTTCTTCCGCGGCACTGAACTGGTTGAGTTGCAAACCCTGTTCGATAATGATCTCTTTTTGCGCGTTCAGTAGTTCGTCGATAAAACGGTTGGTTTGACGTACGTTGCGTGCGACTTCCGAGACCCCGAGTTTGGCATTATCCAGTTCTTCGAGCACGGTCATCGGCAGGTAGACGTGGTGTTCCTGAAATTTGAAGAGGGCCGAGGGGTCGTGCATCAAAACGTTGGTATCAAGCACGAAAATTTTAATATCGGGGCCGGAATCGGCGAGTACTACGGGTGACATAAAGCAAACTCTTGGGTGACGATTAATGGTAATTCAATCGGTTTGAACATGCACTAGATTTGTGTCAACAATCAGGTTTTAGGAATTGAATCAGCACTACCTACTGCAGGATTCGAACGAAAACGGGACGCTTGAAGAAACCAGAGCAATTGTTTCGGCTGGCCAGGCACGATTATCCTGCGTACCATTTCGCGCAGGACATTTTATTTAACCGAGGTGTTTTATGAAGTCATCGGGACCGCTTGCGGGGTATCGGGTTATTGAACTGGGGCAGCTACTGGCGGGACCGTTTGCCGGATGCATGCTGGGTTATTTTGGTGCAGAGGTGATCAAGATTGAACCACCTAACGGCGGTGATCCTATTCGGCGCTGGCGTGAAATGCGCGGTGATACTTCGTTGTGGTGGCGTTCGCTGGCGCGCAACAAGAAATTTGTAACCATAGATTTAAAGGCCGATCAGGGCGTTGACCTGGTGCGTCAGCTGATCGAAAAAGCCGATGTGGTAATTGAAAACTTCAGACCCGGCGTGGTCGAGCAGTGGGGTCTTGGCCCGGAGGATTTTAAGGATAGTAATCCAGGACTGGTGTACGCTCGTATATCTGGCTATGGACAGGACGGCCCCTACGCAAGCAAGCCCGGTTTTGCCTCGGTTTGCGAAGGTATGAGCGGTTTTCGTTATGTCAACGGCCACCCGGGAGAGGCGCCGGTGCGACCTAATCTCAGCATCGGGGATACGATTTCAGGGATCCACGCTGCGCTAGGCATTACCATGGCGCTGTTGGAGAAGCAGTCGAGTGGAGCTGGGCAGGTCGTTGATGTGGCGTTGGTCGAATCGATGTTTAACCTGATGGAAGCGATAGTACCGGAGTACGATGGTAACGGCGTAATTCGCGAACCCTCGGGTAGTACCGTTACCGGGATCGTGCCGACCAATACCTACCGTTGCCGTGACGGCAAGTTTATCGTCATTGGCGGCAACGGTGATTCGATTTTTCGGCGCCTGATGGTTGTGGCGGGCCATCCGGAAATGGCCGATGATCCGCGTCTGACGTCTAACCCGGGTCGGGTGAAACACGAAGTCGAAATAGATTCAGTGTTATCACAATGGTGTGCCGCTAACGAATCCCGAGATCTGCTTGATAAACTCGATCAGGCCAGAGTGCCGGCCGGTCCGATCTACAATGCCGAGGATATGCTCAATGATGAACATTTCAATGCCCGTGGATTGTTCGAAACTGTTGAGATTGACGGACAGCCCTTAAAAATTCCGGCGTTGGTGCCCAGGCTTTCGCGTACGCCTGGCGCCACACGGTGGCCGGGTGGTGAACTGGGGCATGATAATCGTGAGATACTTAAAGGATTGCTGGGCTTAAACGAGCGCCAACTTGAAGAGCTCAAATCTGCTGCCGTGATTGCTTAGATGGGTGTCACGGGGAGCTTAAAATTGATTGCCAGGTTAAAAGATTGAGGTGAAGAGATGCAAAAATTGACAATATCCGTAATAGTGCTGGCGCTCGCCAGTTTTGGTTTAGCCCCGGTTTATGCCGATGGTGGTGATAGTGGAGGTGGTTCCCGGCTAGCGCCGTTCCAGAAGCTGATCAAAAGTGAAAAATACCAGCAGGCGATTATCGAACTCGACGAGGCTCTAAGTGACTCGCCCGATGATGCCGACTTGTTGAACCTGGTGGCCTACAGTCATCGCAAACTGGGTCACTTTGAGATCGCATTAGAGAATTACCAGAAAGCATTGAAAATTGATGCCGAGCATCGTGGCGCCAATGAATACCTGGGCGAGCTTTACCTGCAACTCGGACAGCCTGAAAAAGCCGAGGAGCGGCTTGCTGTTCTGGATAAGGAATGCTTTTTCGGCTGCGAAGAATATGACGAGTTGAAACAGGCAATCGAGGAATACCGGAAATAAAATCTTTTAGAGGGAACACCAATTCACCCGCAACGAGGCGCTGGTATTTCGTGATAAGCTAACGCGGTGATTTATTACCGTGAATTAAGCCTGGACCGGGCCAGCGAGTCACGCAAAGACCGTGAATGGCTCGAACAGCAGTGGGCCAGACAGCAGTGTCGTGTTTTTATCGTAAAAAACGATAAAAGCCTGATGTGCTGGAATGACCGAAAGCAGGACATCCCGGAAGTCATTCATTTCCCAAAAGCCGAAATTGAAAACCTGACAGACGAATCCGAGCAGCGAGTGTTCCTCGGCCTGGATCGTCATGGTCCGATATTCGCACTAGATGTTTCCGCTCACGATGATGATACGCTCGTGGATTTTGTTGGTGGCAACGAATTCATCGATCTGCGGGATGTTGGCTGGCTACTGGATTCCCAGCAGGCCGCCCAACTCGCCTATGCCAGGGGATTGCTTTTCTGGAATCGGAATCACCGCTACTGCGGTATTTGCGGTAGTCCGACGCAAAGCGAAAACGGCGGCCACATGCGCCGTTGTACTAATAGCAGTTGTGCCCGCATGCATTTTCCGCGTACCGACCCGGCGGTAATCATGTTGGTCGAAGATCGTTCGGATCCAAAAAACCCACGTTGTCTGCTAGCGCGCAACTCGCGCTTTCCGAGCCGCATGATGTCGACACTGGCAGGTTTCGTAGATCCGCTGGAAAGTCTGGAAGAGACGGTCGCGCGTGAAGTTTTCGAAGAATGTGGCATCAAGGTGGGAAAAATCGAGTACCAGGCCTCCCAGCCCTGGCCCTTTCCGTCTTCCATCATGCTGGGGTTCAGGGCCGAGGCACTGACCCGGGATATCACGGTGGACGGTGACGAAATCGAAGAAGCCTACTGGTTCGAAGCCGAGCAGTTAAAAGAGTTTGGGGAGTGGGGTGATGACGGAGATTCTTTCTGTCTACCGAGGCAAGATTCGATCGCTCGTTACCTGGTGAACTCGTGGATGAACGAAGTGCTGGAGGCTAAAGCTCGTTGAACTGCGCGATCCGTTAAACTAATTGAGATGCCAGCAGTTCCTGGTGTTCATCTGCTTTCACCGGGCGATGATCAGCGGCAAAGAAAGTGTAAATCACCGGTAGCACGAACAGGGTGAACAGGGTGCCGATTGCAAATCCGCACACAATGGTGATCCCAATCGATTGTCGGCTCGCTGCACCCGCACCGCTCGCGACAACCAGCGGCATGATACCGATAATCGTGGAAAAGGAAGTCATCAGGATTGGTCGTAGTCGGATTGAGGCGGCCTTGATTACGGCCTCGACCGGTGACAGGTTATCGTTTTTCTGCATTTCGTTGGCAAATTCGACAATCAGGATGCCGTGCTTGCTGACCAACCCAATTAGTGTAATCAAACCAACCTGACTATAAATATTCATCGACACCTGCGACAGGAACATCGGTATCAGAGCCCCAAACATTGCCAGTGGTACCGTTGTCAGGATAATGAACGGGTCACGCAGACTCTCGTATTGCGCGGCCAGTACCAGGAATACGATGACAATTGCGAAGCCAAACGTGAGTGCCAGTACCGATCCCTCCTTGATCAGCTGGCGCGACTGTCCCTGGTAGTCGAAGGTATAACCCGCCGGTGCAACTTGTTCAGTTATTTCACGCAGTACCTGCAACGCCTCGCCAAGCGGCACGCCCGGCACCGCATCGATTTTGGCGGCGTTTTGTTGCTGAAACTGCACCAGTTCACGGGGTACCGAGGTATAGTCAATGTCAACCAGCGTTGACAGGTTGATTTGTTCGCCCCGGTCGGAGTAGACAAAATACTGGCCGACGATTTCGGCATTTTGACGTTCCTCGCGTCGCGCCTGTGGGATGATCTTGTAACTGCGTCCGGCCAGGTTGAAGCGGCTGACATAGCCTTCAGCCAGGATCACACCCAGGGTCTGACCGATTTCACGCATCGAAATACCCATTGAGTCGGCGCGGTCTCGATTTATCGTGACCCGTATTTCCGGTTTGCTGAAATTGAAGTCACTTTTAATGAAGAAAAACTTGCCACTCTCGCGGGCTTTGTTAAGAATTTGCTGGACCACGCCATATAACTGATCGTAGCCTTGTTGGGTTTTGAGAATGAATTCGACCGGGGTGTTACCACTGGCACCGGGTAGCGAGGGTGGATTAAACGCAAAACTTTGCAACCCGGGCTGTTGATCTAGCGCCTGCTGGATTTCCGGAATCATTTCGATCGAAGTCAGGTTGCGATCCTCCCATGGCTTGAGCAGCATGCCAGCGAAGGATACCGTAGGCCCGGCAAAGCCGTTCGCCATGAAAGACGATTGATACTCATCTTCGTAGTTGCGGAATATATCGATGTAGGGTGCGGTGTACTTGTTCAGGTAGTCGAGGCTGCTGTGATCGGGTGCCTGCGAAAAGGTGAAGATCACACCCTGGTCTTCTTCCGGTGCGAGTTCTGTCTGGATGAACTGGAACATGGACGCAAGCATTACGACCACGCCTATCACGAAGACAACCGTGACGGAGCGCGTTTTCAATGAGTTGGCAAGGGCATTTTCATAACGGCGATGTATACCCTCGAACAGATTGTTTACATAGCGGGCATAGGCGTTGTTGGAGATGGTAGGCTTGAGCAGCCGCGAACACATCATCGGCGACAGGGTCAGCGCGATAATGGTCGAAATGATAATCGTACCGACCAGGGTGAATGCGAACTCCTTGAACAATACACCGGTGAGTCCGCCAAGCAGGCCAATCGGGGCGTAGACCACGCACAGTACGATCGTGGTAGCGATAACCGGCTTGGCAATTTCGCGCGCACCCTGCAACGCTGCCTGCAACGGTCGCAGGCCTTCACCGATATGACGGTATATGTTTTCCACTACCAGGATTGCATCATCGACTAGCAGGCCTATTGCCATAACCATTGCCAGCAGTGTTAACAAATTGATCGAATATCCCATGATTTGCATGTAAAACAACACGCCGATGATAGACAGCGGGATAGTGACCAGCGGAATCATGGTGGAGCGGAAGGATCCCAGAAACAGGAAGATAACGACGACGACGATGAGAGAGGCTTGTGCCAGGGTAAAGATCACCTCGTTGATCGATGCCTGGATGAATTCGGTAGAATCATAGGCAATCGCGACATTGAGGCCAGGTGGAAAAGAACTCTTCATCTTTTCCAGTTCGGCGGTAACCAGCTTGATCGTGGTTAACGGATTACCATCGGTGGTGCCGTTAATACCAATGTAAATCGACGGTACGTTATCGAACATGACCAGCGAGTCATAGTTTTCGGCACCGAGCTCAATTTCGGCTACGTCACCGAGACGAACCTTGTTATCCCCTTCTTCGCGGATGATGAAACGCTTGAAAATTTCCGGGTCACCGGTATCGGTCACCGCGTTGACGTCGGTTTGCACCAGTTGCCCTCGAGTCTGCCCGGCGGCTGACTGGTAATTTTCGTCGCTGATTGCATTGACAATATCGGCTGCCGAAACCCTTAACGCGGCCATGCGCACCGGATCCATCCAGACTCGCATCGAGTAGGTTTTACCACCCAGGATTTCGGCCTGTGCGACTCCCTTGACGGTGGCCAGTGCGGGTTGAATCGTACGCAACAGGTAATCGGTAACCTCAACGTCAGATAGCGTCTCGCTGTAGAAGCCATAGTAAGCCAGTGCGAAGCCTTCCGCCGATTGCTTGACAATGACCGGGTCTTCGGACTCAATCGGTAACTCTCCCCTGACCGACGAGACCTTGGTGCTGACCTCGGTCAGGGCTACATCTGCATCTACCCCGAGTTTCATATGCACTTCAACGACTGAAACGCTGTTACTGCTACTGGAGCGCACGAAATCGATCCCCACGGTGCTCGAAACTGCCTGCTGGACCGGGGTGGTGATGAAGCCTTGTATCAATTCGGCGCTGGCGCCGGGATAGGCGGTGGTGATCGTTATGATCGAGGTTTCGAGTTCAGGATACTGTCGGACCTGGGTATTGAAAAAGGCCTGCACACCGAGCAATACAATCAGCGTGCTGATCACCAGGGACAGCACCGGGCGCTTGATGAAATAATCGGTCAACATCGCGGGTTATTGACTAGATGACTTGTATTCGGGCACGTCATCGACGATCGCAACCCGCAGACTTGGGTAGAGTTTGAGTTGTCCCGAGGTGACCACAATATCACCGGGTTTCAAACCACTATTCACACCGGCAAATCCTAAGCTACGGTAAGCGACATCAATCTGGCGAGCAGCCAACCGGTAGTCGGGCAGGGCCTCCTCGCTACCACCGGGTTGTCTTTCGAGAACGTAAGCCGCCTCGCCGTAAATGTTATAAAAGATCGCGGTTTCAGGAACGGTTACTACTTCCAACTGGCGTCTTGAGCGAACACTCATATCGGCGAACATGCCAGGCGCCAGTAATCGTTCTCGATTGTCTACTATCGCACGAATCGCGATATTACGCGTATTGGCATCGAGTTGCGGATTCCAGGTTTCAACTTTGGCGTTAAACGTCTGATCCGGATAAGCGTGGACGCGAAACTCGATCAACTGATCGATAATGAGGTCATTAAAATTGCTTTCCGGGAGGGTAAAGTCGAGATATAGCCAGTCGAGCGACAATAGGGTCACGATATTGGTCCCCGGTGCAACGTATTCACCAAGATCGACCTGGCGAATACCAAGCTTTCCTGAAAATGGCGCAAAGATTTGCTTCTTCTCGAGCGCGGCACGGGCAACGTTGATCTGGGCCTCGGCGATATCAACCAGCGATGCCTGGGTATCGATATCGTTACTGGTTACAAACGATTGATCCTTGAGCTTGAGCAGGCGTTTATACTGGCTATTATCGGCGTTAAACTTGGCGCGTGCTGATTCAAGGTTGGCGGTTTCGGTACGATTGTCGAGCTCGACCAGCAGTGATCCTTGTTTGACTTCACCACCCGATTCGAATTTAATCGATGTAATTACGCCCGAAACCTCGGTCGTTACATCTACCCCCTGAAATGCCACCAGAGTGCCTATCGCCTTGATACGGCGTTCCCATTGTGCCGTTTCAGCCTGGGCTACGGTTACGCTTATCGGTGGAGGAGCCTGGCTGCCCTGG